>JBAXWB010000010.1 GCA_037128595.1 bacterium | reverse complement strand
TTACCGCGTGACCTTTTTATACAACTGGTGTTGCATTAGCTGGTTGCGCGCGGGTCTCCCGTTGAACTGCTCCCTGCCAACTGTCCGCTGCCAACTGAACTCTGCCCGCTCCCTGCTTGCAGACTTGCCACCATGGCGTTGCCGGCACCTTGCCCCAGAACGAGCACGGGACAGTCCCTACCCACCATCGCCGACACGACGGGGTAGATGCTGGAACAACACACGATACCTGATACCTCGTCATGCAGTAACTGGCTCACCCGCTCACGGGCCGCCACCGGGTCCGCAGGAATGACGTTGACGCCCAGGTGATAACCGGCTGCGGCAAGAATGGGTTCCATAGCCAGGATCATGGCGAGGGAGTCGGGCGGACTTATGGCGGAAAGAGCCAAACCGATCGAGCCTTTGGCGTGCTCTGCATTATTAATTTTGAATCTTTCATCTGAAATGCCGCGCATCGACGAGTAGCCCAGTTGGCGGACAGTAGCCAGGATGCGGGCCTGTGTATCTCGCCCGATCCGATACCTGTCAGCCTTCCCATTAACCACAAACGAAACCGTGGAAATTGAAACGCCAGCGGCTCTGGCGACATCCCTGATCGTCACTGGATTATTCATGCTAAACAGTTTAGCATTGATGTTTAGTGAAAGTCACCACGAATTCCGATTTGAACAGATCTCTTCAAAAGGCCCGTGTGCGCACATGCATGCGGGCCTCCATTCTCTTCAGAAATCGACAGGCTGTTCCCTTAAACGCTTAATGTTCAGAGGCATCTTTCCATGGGATTGCGCTTAAGCCGCCTGTTGAAACAGGTTTTGTAGCCGCGCCTGACCCGCCTGTGGCGCAGCCACTGCGGGCAGGTAAGGCGTGGTTCTTCGATTTATCTGGTCTCACCAGGACCATCCACCGCTTATCAGCGGCGGCTACTATTTTTCAAGCATAAGGAATTACTGGACGTTCCAGTTCAAACATATTTCCTGTCCCTATGACACTTCTCACGTCTTACTCTTCACAATAACGGCTCGAAACCGGCCTGCCGGAAGTGAGCATCGGTGGTGAGCGCTCGATTAATACCCTCACTTTTCATGGCGCAAAAACTGACACAGTCGGTAAATGAATAGTCCTTGTCCTTGTGCTGCAGGAAATAGTCACGGGCTCGTGCAAAGTCGGCCGCATCCGTCCACATGGTTCGACAAGCATGCGATGCGGTAAGGTCATCGAAAAACAGATCCAGCAGATGCCCAATCCCCCTCGCCTTTAGCAGGGTGGCCGTCTCGTCGAGGACATAATCGGTTGTAACAAAACGGATGCTGGCTCCCGCCGCTTTCTTGAGAAGGGCCGCCGCCTTTACATGCTGCGGGTCTTTTGACGCCAGCAAGGCATAGAAACCACTCGTATCAACAAAAATATCAGCTTTCATAGAGAAGCGTATCTATCTCCCGGTTCGAAAGGGGCTTCGCGGCTCCATCCGCATGCTCGGCCAAGCGATAGAATGGGTCTTCACCAAAACTATTTTTCGAATGAACACAAGGTTCGAGATGGAATAAGGGTTTACCCCGATAAGTCAAAAGCATCCGCTCTCCCGCTAGTGCCCCCTTGATGACCCGCTCTGAGTGGCGTCTAAATTCAAGCATACTAATGGTTTTCATCGCACCCTCACTCCCACTATTAATGCTCCCATAATAATCCAGCAATGAGCCGGCCACCGCTACGTAGCCGCGCCTGATAAGGCGTGGTTCTTCCAAGATCATGTCTAGAATATTTCAGGAATGATAGTAAGTTAAACTTCACGTTCAACTTGAATAATATCTCGACTTCACCCTATCGTCAAACATGTAATATTCTCCACTATCCCCCATCAGCCGCCAGGGACGGCGGCTGCCACCTTTTCCTGTCGCGGCGCATAGCGCCCCTCCCACATTTCACACCTCACATCGCTTGTCTTCCCTCACCAGAGTCGCCAGGGAGGTGAGCCTCCCTCCCAAAGTGTTTCAAGCCGCACTTTATCACGAACGGTATCTATGCATTGCCAGAAGCTCTCAAGGATCCACCTGGGCGGGCAAAACAAAAGGCCCACGTGCATATACGCGCGGGCCTCCATTCTCTAAGACGATCAACTGGTCTCACCAGCCTTATCCACCGCTTATCAGCGGCGGCTACTGTTTTTTCAGATAGTCAGTTGGGTGGATGCCGACGTTTGCCTGCCTTGGCGTAGGCTGGTCCCGGCGGCCTCGGCACCCGGGATGACTCCTACTGAGACTCATGCCGCCGGGACGTCGGCATCCACCTGCAGGAAATTGTGGACGTTCCTGTTCAAACCTATTTCCTATCCCAAAGCCCCCCCGTTAGTGTTACGGGCCCAGTTCGGCGTCGAGCCGGAAGAACTGACCTCGCCCCGCGTCCATATCATTCGTGAAGGTCATGACCCCTCCCTCGCTCAGGATCCGAGGAGAGTTAGTCTGCCATAACCCTGAGAGAAGGTTCGTCGTGCTATACAATTGGTAGGTGCGCCCCGACACCGCATCCCATTCCATAATGTATCGTTCGGCGTTCATCGACATCTGGGTAACCCACTGGCTGGGATACCAGACAACGCTGGCGCCGGAAGTTCTCCAATGCTCCACAGCCCAGGAAACATTGGTTGACCAGGGACCGTCAAAGGCTGGTCCTGAAATCTTCAAAACGGACAGTGCATTGGTCGGATTTGTGCCCGCGATGAATTCCTGCAGGTTGGATAGTCCATCCCGATCCAAGTCCGCGGCAGCATCATTGGTCGCCACTTGGAGCCCGTACTGCACCTCCCAGGCATCAGCCATGCCGTCCCCATCCGTGTCATTCGTCGTCGGATTTGATCCGTAATGGAACTCAGCGAGATCCGTCAAACCGTCACCCTCAAAATCATTGGTGCCGCCGGGCATAAACGCCCCAAACCAGCGCATCTCCCAGGCATCGCTCATGCCATTTCCATCCGGGTCGGCTGTCAGTACCCCGTGAACTTCAAATTCAGCCAATTCCCAGGCATTCGAGCTATAGCCGCTGGACAGCACCAGTTTAACCGAACGACACGTCACATTCCCCATGTTGACTACCAAGGCGCCCTCACTCATCGCCAGAGTCCCTGTGGCCACAGATGTGAAAGTACTATTGTCCATGGATACCAGAATTTCATAGTTCCGGCTATAATTGGTCAACCCATTAGCCGCCTCTCCATAGTTATAAAGCACCGCCTCAGAGCAGATTGCCCCCTGGTAGTTGGTAAATCCATAGACAAACTCCTGCGACACCAGAGGCGCCGCCGCGCTCTTCCAGTAGCTGAGATTATTACCATCCGTCAAGGATGTGACTGATCCGGCATTTGTCCCTTCATACGTGCAGGACCGCAACATCCCGCCGCTGGCTGGGCTCAACAGGTTCTGACTTGCGTGCAAGCCGAATTCCGTAAGGTGATAGGTGGTGACCTTGACGTGATTAGCCGAGGTATCGACCTCGCAGGACAAGGTTTTCTTCCACTTCCCGTCAACGGTATCAAACCAATGTGCCGTAAGGGTCGTCTCAGGCAAGGTGGTCCCGTCTACGAGGCCATCATTGTTGGTATCCGAATACGGCAGAATGATCGTGACCGGCTTATTAAGATCCGGATTTCCGGCCAAAGACACCTTGCGATTGGCATTAATATTTACCAATCCATCCGCGGTCCCATTCACCGGGTTCGTATTAACACCGGTGAGTTCGACCTCAACCGTGAGGTTCGATTCAACCGCGCCAAGCGGAACGGTCACACTTGTGCCATCATACACGTCGACCTCAGCGGTCTCATTCCCCCCAAATGTCGCCTGTTTGGTGTGTTTGCCATCGGCATCCTCGCCTTCCGAGCCTTTCGCCGCATCAACAGTCACCACCACCACCTCGGAGGTCAATATCGCATCGCTGACATCCATGGCAATTGCTCGGAGTTCGCAGACGGTTCCGCTGGCCAGATTCGTGACGCACCACCGCGTCTTGAAATCGGCAGGTGGCGGCACCATCGGTGGGCTGATATTGAACCAGGCCCCATTCGTCTGACGGTACTGAATTTGAACAGAAGCCACCTGACTGGCTGGCACGGCATTAGCATTCACGGAAACGGCATTTCCGCTCACCTTTTCGCCATCCTTAGGTTGAACAATCCAGACACGGACCGCAGAGGCCTCCTGAGCCGCCACCATGGCGAAGGCCGAGCCGGAAAGCCCATTTGCATCCACCACCGTAACACTGGCCTGATACCGACCTACAGCACTGTAAGTGCGAGTTGCTGTATTTTCAACTGTTCGCAAATCCACACGTCCATCTTCATCAAAATCCCAGAGATATTCCATGATTGCCGCCCCATTCGTGACCATAGCAACAAAGGTCACAGGCAGCGGGATCTTGCCTGAAGCGGGGCTCGCCTCCAGTCCAACTGAAGGTGGAGTAAATACTGGCAGGGTTACCAGAATGGCCATGCTGGTTTTGTCTTGCAAGCCCTGGTCATCAGTGACCCGAAGACCGGCAACATACAAGCCCGCATCCCGGTAAATATAAGACATAACGCCGGTTCGCGAAAGACGGTCATAGACCCCATCCCCATCAAAGTCCCATTCATAAGCCACAATCTGGTGATTTTCAGCAGCCGCCGAGTTTGTCCCGACGAACATCACCGCAAAGGGTGCGGGGCCATTGGTTGAATTGGCGTGAATCGACGCTGTGGGGGACTTGCCCCATACTGTGACCGGGATCATAGCGATACTGTCGGCTCCATACGCATCCACGACCCTGGCGGCGGCCAGGTAGTTGCCCGGTTTGCCATACTCCACAATAATATGCCCAATACCAGCGCAGACTGTTTCGTATTGTCCATCGCCTTCCTTATCCACTTCACATCGGACGATATTGGTCTCCGAGTCCAAAGAGGACGAAAAATCAAACATCACCCGGGCCGGCGCCACCCCGTTCGTCGGCGTGGCGGTAACGCCAATGACAGGCGGTGTATTAAACGTCGCGTGAATCACATGATGGGAGGACATGTTTGCGAACGCATACTGATAGAGATTACTGGCAGGGGTAAACGATCCTACAGAAACGCCATCCACAACGACTTCAGCAATGTGCCGCCCGGGATCAGCCTGCACGATGTAGTTGATAGCGCTACATTCCGCCACCGAGATGACACCTGCAGGGGAAATGGAGCCATGAGCGCCCGCAGATGACGTCACCGTGTAGACAGCCGCCGTATAGGCATACCCACCGGAGAGTGACGACAGTCCATAACTGGAGGACAGCACCTCCACGGCCCCATTCGTGGCGAATCCAGACGCCGATGTCGTGACGACAACTTGGGAGGCACTTTGACTGACAATTGAAGCAGGGAACCCACAGAACCTCACACTCGTAATATCGCCACCACTTCCGAGATTGCTGCCTCTAATGGTTACCGTTGTTCCGCCCCGGATTGAGCCGGAAGCAGGAGCGACCCCCGTAGAGAAGGCCCCTTCAAACACGCTTGCCCGATAGGTCAGCGGAGCAATGCCCCCTGATATGACAAAGATCTTTCCATTTATCACGACACACGGGGCCTCGCCTTTAACCGTCGGCAGATTGCTGACGCTTAACCACCCTTGAGACGGCTGGGTCGGATCATAAAGGTAAACTGAGTCAACCCCGGTCTGACTGGAGTTAAACCCGCCCACCGCCAGTACCTTGCCATTGACACTCGCCGCCGCCAGCACATACCGTGAAGCAGGCATGTTACTGATACTTGCCCACCCCAGTTCAGGATGCGTTGGATCACATACAAAAACGTCTGAGTAAAATCCTTCAGGGTTGGCTCCACCTATCGCATAAACCTTTCCGTCCAACACGGTGGCCGCCAGATTGTCCCGGGTTCCAGGCAAGTTGTTGAAATGCCGCCACCCAAGGGTAGGGTTCATCGGATCATACACATACACAGCCGACTGGGTACTGTTTGTAGATATCCCCCCCATGACCAGAATCTTATCATTCACGACAACGGCGGCCATGCGAATCAATGGCACAGGAAGATTGCTGATGCTCAACCATCCCAGCCCGGGCTGTTGAGGATCAAACACATTCACTGACGACAGAATCCCGCTATTATTCTGTCCGCCTATCGCATAAACCTTCCCGCTGACCGTTACGGCGGCAAGACAGCCTTTTCCAACAGGCATCGAGTTCACGTTCACCCATCCCTGAGTCGGCATAAGCGGATCATATTTATACACTTGGGCGCCCCAAGTGCCATTATACCCGCCCATCGCATAGATTTTTCCATCCGCAACGGTTGCCGCGCAGAGTCCCCTCGCAACCGGGAAGTCAGTAATACTTTTCCATGAGAGATTATTCGCAAAAATAACTCCCGCCGGATTGTAGGTATATCCATTTCCCCACTGAGACACCCCTTGACTAATGGACTGCACAACAATAGTTCCAACCCCCGAGCCGCCGGCACCGACCACCACCGTCACGGAGGTCGAAGTCTGACTCTGGATCAATGCCACAACCCCGCAGATCGTTACATTCGTAATATCCCCATTCCCGAGCCCCATTCCCGTGATGGTCAGCGTATTCCCACCCGTCGCCGGGCCAGTACTAACGTTCAGGCTCCCCGGCGTCGTCGTCACGGCTGTTGACGCGGAATTCGTACTTGTCATCCCCCCCTGCCTGGTCCTTAACCGGTAGTAGTAGGTGCTTCCTACACTCAAGCCACCCACCGACCAGGTCGTTCCCGTGCCCACAGTGAGGTTGCTGAACCCGGCCACACAACTCACGAAATTACTGAAAGCCGACACATCCATGACATAGCTTTGCGCACCGCCCACAGCCAACCAGTTCGCGCAGAACCCGCTCAATGTTACGCTTGTTGCTGGCAATACACTCGGAGCCGCAGGCGCCGTCCCAGTATAGATGAAGGCAGCTTCCCGGGTTGTAACCCCGCTGCTAATAGAAATCACAGTCACCGCACCTGTTGACGCTAGCCCGGACACACCGGATGTCACCACCACTTGCGAGGAACTCTGGCTGATAATGGCAGCAACGGCCCCGCACAACGTCACGTTCGTGATGTCACTTCCATTTCCAAGATTGCCGCCGTTAATGGTGACCGTCGTTCCGCCCTGCATTGGGCCAGAGGAAGGACTGACGCCCGAAGTGAACGATCCTTCAAATACCGACGACTGACATGTCAACGGGGCGCTGCCACCCGAAACGAAATACATTTTCTCACCCACCACGACACATGGGGCTTCGCCTTTTACCGCAGGGAGATTACTGACGGTTAACCAGCCTTGCCCTGGCTGGCCGGGATCATACATATAGACTGAATCAATCCCTGTCTGGCTCGAATTATACCCACCAACCGCAAACACCTTCCCATTAATGCTCGCAGCCCCCAATACGTATCGTGCGGCAGGCATATTGCTAATGCTCGCCCACCCCAGCTCAGGGTGCAATGGATCACACACATAGACATTCGAGTGGAAGCCCGTTGGGCTGGATCCCCCAATCGCATAAAGCTTCCCGTCCACAGATGTGGCCGCCAAATTATCGCGGAGTCCCGGCAAATTATTCAGGTAACGCCAGCCTTGAGTGGGCTGCTGAGGGTCGTACTCATAGACGGCCGACTGGGTACCATTAGTCGAACCCCCGCCCAACACATAAATCTTATCATTCACCACCGCAGACGCCATGCGGAACAATGGTACAGGCAGGTTGCTCACGCTCAACCACCCCAAGCCCGGTTGCAGGGGGTTATAGACATACACCTCCGAATGGAAGCCGGCATCGCTCTGTCCGCCAATCGAATAGATCTTCCCTCCAACCGCTGCGACCGTGAGACAGCCTCGCGCCCCTGGTAACGACGTCACGCTAGTCCAGCCCTGAGTCGGCATGGCAGTATCGTATACATTGACCGAGGCATTCCATCCATAATTATAGCCACCTATTGCGTAGATTCGGCTATCTACCGCTGCGGCCCCCAACATCCCCCGCGCCACAGGAAGATTGCTCCCGATGCGCCAGCTAAGGACATCCCCTGAGATATAATTTCCGGGACTCCCAGCAAAAGCACAGCTGCTCCAGAAAGAAAGAACCATGATGATCAACCCAGCACCCTTGCAAAAAAGGTGAGATGGACGGCTGACATTTTTTATTTTTTCAATCATAGCACCCACTCTTTTCGTTTTAAAGATTACCGGAGGAATTCCGTATTTATATTGTTTCCAGAAGTAGCATTAATAGCACGTCCCTTCACGCGTGCCTATCAGGGAATCCCTGATATGGCGAAAACCTGTTTTTTTCATCCTGTGTATTCTGTAAATCGTTGTTAAAATTTAATACTGGGACCGGGTGAGCGTCGAGAGTGTCGCACAGGTGGGTGACGATGTCCCGGCGGTATCGGCACCCGGGGTGAATCTCATAGAAACTAATGCCGCCGGGACGTCGGCATCCACCTGCAGGGAATTACCGAGGGTCAAGTTCAACCATAACTCCTGCGGCACTTCCTTGACCTTGCTAGGGAGCAGAGATTACGATGGGCCAAAAAGACAAATAAATGACTGCTTCAGAAAAACTCTTATCTAGGAAAAAGATCGCCTTTTGGCATCGTTACGGGCCGGCAGACCATATCATTGCCGGCGGCCATTGCATTCCCCGACTCATAGACAAGCTGTCCCCATTTTGTGAGGTACATTATTTTGGTCTTAAGACACGCACCAGGGTTCACAACACCCTTCAATCCAAGGCGATCCTTCACTATCTGCCCTACACGCTGAACCGCTCTTCCATGCGCGGTAAAATGATCGGAACCCTGATCTGGTATCTGGCCCTCCCTTTTATTTCACTCCGTTGCCGGCTGATGAAGGTGGATGTGGTTTTCATGGATGAGACCCTTCCGCTAACCCCCCTGATCGCCAGACTGTTTTTCGGGCGCACCATCGCCATCACCGTTGCGGATTTTTTCATCAACATTTATTTCAAGCGGTATCCCTTGATGCGGCCTGTCACGCGCCTGATCGAAGAACTTGATTACTACGCATGGCGTCGACTCCCCCTGATCTTCACAAAGGTCCGTTACACCCGGACATTTCTGGTTGGACTGGGTGTTCCCTTCGACCGGATATGCCCCGTCTACAATCCATGTGACACCCACATTTACTTCCCTTCCAACCGGGATGAATCCCGCAAAGCCTTCAACATCCCTGCCCATACGCTGGTTCTGGTCCACCATGGAGTGCTGCATCCCAACAAGGGAAATGACCGGATCATCCGGGCTCTGGCCGAAATCCAGGACCAACTCCCTGACTGGCGTTTCCTCCTGATTGGTTCAGGCCCCGAGTTGGAGCCGCTCAAGGCGCTAAGCAGGGACCTTGGATTATCCGACCGCATTATCTTCACCGGGTGGTTGCCCGGCGAAAAAGAGGTCAATCGGGCACTGAATGCCGGGGACATCGGACTGGTCATGCGGATCGGGCAGTCATCCGACGACTTCCACCTGACCGATACCTTGGTACACGAGATGGCGATTGGTCTCCCCATATTGTCGGCCAGACTGAAGGGCATTGAAGAAATCATTACCGACGGCCAGAATGGTCTGTTATTTGACCCCCAGGATATGAGTGAATTTAAAGCAAAACTTCTTGAACTTGCCGGCGATGAGCAGAAACGCAAGGAGTTCGGGATCAAGGCGGGGGAACTTTGCGCCCAACACTTCGACATAGATAAGGCGGCAACCGCCATGGCCATTCCCTTGCTAGCACTGGCAGGAATCAAGTATGATGAAGCCCTCGTTGAAAGGACCCCCTGAACCATGAGTTTAATGCAGACATTATTCGACAAAATCCCCGAGAATCGCGCAAAGAACGCCTTTCGTTTCTGGGTGGCTGAATCGCTTCTCGTCCCGCAGTTCCTGAGACAAACCTGCCCCTTGGTAGGGTATGAGTATCTCCGGAAGATTCAACCCAGCGATGTCATTGTTGATGCGGGGGCCTTTACAGGCGATTACACCGTCTACGCATCCCGAAAAGTGGGCCCAACCGGCAGGGTACTGGCGTTTGAACCTGACCCTCGGAACCTGGCGCGACTACGCGCCAATCTGCGCGGCGAGATAGACAACGTCACCATTATTGAAAAAGGGCTGTGGAACTCTGAAGGAGAACTTACCTTCCGAGCAGGTACGGAAGGCTTCACTTCAGGAGCGGCCTGTATCAGTGGCGCCGTGGCCGGACAGGATCTCACGGTTAAGGTGACCCGACTGGATTCAGAACTGGAGAAACTTGGTATCTCCAAAATCAATGTTCTCAAAATGGACATTGAAGGCGCTGAACTTGAGGCCCTTAAGGGGTGTGAACAAACGCTCAAAAACAGTCAGGCGTACATCTGCATCGCCTCCTACCACATTCTGGATGGTGAAAACACCAGCAAGAGGGTGGAAAAGCAACTCAGAGAGTGGGGCTACAATACCACTTCAGCATTCCCGTGCCATTTGACCGCATTTGGATGGAAACCAAGCTGATAAAAAAAATCACTTCGCGCAAGGCCTCTGTTTCTTTCCCAGACCTAAATCCACATTTGGACGCAAGATTTCCACCCATTCCGCCCAGCCATAAGCCAGGTGCATGCAGGGGATCAGGAAAATCATCAGGGCATCGCGGGCACTGCCCGTTTCGCGCAATTTAGCCAGCGTGATCCCGGCCGCAGCTAACAAATAGAGACCCAGGTTCGCCAACAACAGCCACAACGCCCAATGCGTGAATGGCATCGCCAGCCCTAGCAATATGAGTGAAGCGACCCATGCGGCAGGGATGAGCGTGGTCCACTCGCATTCAACCCCCGCACGCATCAGCCGGATGCGCGTCGCACCATACCCGAACATCTGACGAAGAAAGCCGCCAAAACTGGCACGCGGGAAATGCTTCAAAGCGGCACGGGGAACAAAAACCAACCCGGAGCCAGCCTCTGTCGCCCTGAACGAGGCCAGCATTTCCTCTCCGGGCCAGAAGGCCACATCAAAGCCACCGAGCTCCACGAGCAGGGATTTACGGAACGCCATGTTGCAGCCAATCAGATTTGACCATTTGGCAGCGAAATACTCATTGCCCTCCGCTGAATAACGCGCGGCCACGTAACCGGACGCCTTCGAGGCCAGCGTCACCCCAGCCAGACGCGCCATCAAAGGTAGTTCATCCGGCACCAGACTGGGGCCACTAACAAGACCCACTTTCGGATTTTCAAAAGGTTCCAGAATGCGCTGAGGCCAGTCGGGCGACACAATCACATCGTCATCAATGAAAGCCACCACCTCAGCGCGTGCAACCCGCCAGCCCGCATTTTTCTTCTCACTTGAGTCACCCCGAAGGAAACTGATGGGCATGTGTTGAATCTGGGGATAAATCGCCTGCAACCGAGCAACGGCCGCAGCCACACCTGGATCAGGAATCTTGCCGGCAACCATAATCTCCACCGCAGAACCACCTTCTGTATTAACCAGCGACTCCAGCGTACCCACAAGGGTCGCACGACCAAGGGTTGGGATCACCACACTGAGATTGGGTTGGGTTTGATGTCCAGTGGTCATGAGATGTATATATAAGCCAATCGGCTAAGTTGTCAGCTCAGGTTTGTAATTGATCTGAACGATTATCAGGCTTCTGCCGTAGCCATAAAAACAAAACAGCAACAAGGCATACCAGCAAGCCACCAATTTCAACAAGAAATAAGCCCCACTTCTGCCGGAGATAAAATCGCACCTGATGTGTTCCGGGCTCCAAATATACGCCTAAGCATAAGGAGTTACATCGAAGGAGTGGGGCAGGACGGCCATCAACATCCACCCTCCAATCATCCGAGTGTTTATTCACAAACATCAAAACAGCAGGACTGGCCACATTGGCCGTCACCTTTGCGCCTGTGGTTGAAAGTGTTGATTCAAGAACTTCGTGATTGATATTTGTGGTCATCACCGCAGCGGGTAGTGCCCCTGCAGTATCACTAGCAACCCACACCTTGGAAAGTGGATCAAAAATACGATCAACCAGCCTATCCCGCACAACTTCATCAGGCGCAATTCCCCAGTCATGAAAAAGATTGAATCGCGGCAAGCCATCTTTGAAACGAAGAATTCTATGTCCAGCCGGCTTATCTAGCGGCACCTCGACAACCGATACGCCTGTCCCAACGGCGTATACATTGAAGCCTTTAACCGCCTCAAAATGACGCGCGAAACGAGGGTCCTTCTGGATCTGCTGCCACGTCTGTTCCGGGGCCAGCATATATCCTATAGCCGATAACTGCCAGAGCCGCAGGGGATCACGACCGACCGATTTCAGCCACAGATCGTAATCTACTGGCATCCGGGGCATCTGTGACACATTAAACGTCTCAATTTGATGGTACGGGAAGAGGACCGTCAACCAGTTGTTATAAAAGCCCTCCTGAGACAGCATATAAACACGTTGCTGTTTAAGGTTATCTTTCAGAAAGGTTGTCACTACATTGTCGCCAGCAACTTCTTGAAAACTAACGGTCTTAATGTAATCTCGCGACAACAGCCAAACGTCGCCCACCATCACAAGGACAATCGCGGCCATGACGCCATTGCGCCGCATTTGCTGACGCTGCCGCCAGACCACTAGCAACAGCAATCCCGCTCCCACGGCCAGAGTCATCATTGAGGCATGGAAAGCCCCCTGCACCATATTATTCACCATAACTGATGCATAACGGGACCAACCTTCGCTAACAAAACCGCTAGTCAGGGCCTCCCTCGAACTGGCCAAACTTGCTGTCCATAATAACAATAGTCCTCCCAGGACCAGGACCATCACAGCAAATCGCCTAGTCCACTTCGCGAGCCCCTCCGGGATCCCTCTCAGAAGTGCATCAGCGCCAAATGCCGCCAAAATCCCTATCCCAATTTGAAAAACGTGAAGAAACTTTTGAGGGCACCTGATGGAGGACATCCCAGGAATCTGATAGAAAAGGCTGTACAGCGGAAAAAACCGTCCAAAAGCCAACAGCAGCGCCACCAGCGTGGCTATGCCCCAAAAAATGATGTCACCGCGTCTCTGGGATAACACTGGCTCGAGTTGCGCGTTACAAGTTGCGCGTTGAGAGTTATGCGATTCGGTAGTTAGTTTTTCGCCTTTCTGCTTATGCCTGCTGCCATCCGTTCGCTGGCCCTTGTCCTCCGCCCCCTGGCCTCTGCCCTTACCCTTTCCTCCTACAATCGCTATAAAAACAGCCAATAGCGCCAATACAATCGGGATGGCTCCTTCGTATTCACTGTTGAGTTTAAAATTTTGAAAACCTTGCTTAGTTTGCTCCCAGCCTGGAGAACGCCCCATTCTGCCCCAGTAAGGTCCTTCTGGCTCGCCAGTGCGGACACCTCTGAACCCTGGGGCAATGAATTCGAGCACATCCTCCGGAGGGAGACTCCACGAAGTACAATAGTCCCATTTCTGTTGGGGATTCTCATCACCCATGGAGACGACCCCCTTCACTTGCGTCATATATCCGGACAGAATATTGGGCCCACCAACCAATAGAACCATGGTGCCCATAGTCAATAGAGGCAGTACAAGAGCCCGCCATCTCCAAGAATTCTCTCGTAAAAGCGCATATACTGCATAGGCGCCCAAAAAAAGAGCAATGAACAAGCCTACATCCTGTTGCTCTACGAACATCAACCCGATGGAGCTACCCGCCAGCAAGTTCCAAACAAGACATTTATGATTTGCCGCTTTTTCAATAAGCCACAAAGCGATCCCTGCAAACGCTAAAACACCATATTTGCCATTGTGACCAGAGTAGACCAGCGTCATGCTGCTTCCGATCCAGAATGCTGCCAATGATCCAATCAATGATGACAGAAGTCCGCATCGCCGCTGAACGCAAAACAGTATGAACCCAAGCGATGCAACCCCCATCATAATTGCATGATACCAATTCATGTAGAATATTAATGGCATCACCCAGAGCAACAACCCTCCAAAGGAAAAAGGAATCGTTACAGAGAAACCCAAGAGCGGACAATTGTCCCATAATGTGCGGTACATTCCTTCCGGCAAAAAACGGGCGAAATTGGCAGTACCCCCCAAATTGTTATCAGTCATGAACAGTACGCGTCCGGGATCAAATACTTCCCTAAAAGTAAAAACCGCTATCACGACTAAAAATAATAAAGCAATGAGAATATTAATTCGCCGATCACGCATACCGCCTCCATCTAATTGGGCAACAGGTCCATGCCCATTGCCACACCGCATATAAAACATTTAAACATGCTTATAGAACAACCTGGCAACACAATGTTTATCTTATTCCCTAGATGCAACTTGCAGAAATAAGATCCGCTAGTGTTGCGCGATCTACACCCGCCACCGCGCCTTGAGGCAGCATGCATCGACCTCGCACCAATCGATTCACCCACAGCGCGAATCCGTTACGTGCCCAGTACAACCCCTTCGCCAGATTCCGTCGCTGGCCCATGAATACAAACCATTCTCCTCTCAAGAGATCCCGATCGAACTCACCACCAACCACTCAACCCATTAAAACTTTCCCGCATATCGATTGCTGCACGGTACGCTAATCATGCCGCCCTCATCGCTTACCGTTCCCGCTCCCTCATTGGTTTAACCATAACCACTCACCTTTAGTGGCTACAGAATCACGCAAGTCGGGAACTCGCGCACGACGGGGTTAAGCCGAACGCTTACCCATGAACGATAACATCTTGATCAAGGCGCGATCAGAAACCAAAACCATCCTCAGGTAATTCACCAAGCCAAAGACCCACGGTCTAATCTGAACGAAATCAATCCCCTGCTTCACACAAAAGTCCAGCAGTGTGTTATTCCTAAGTTGATAGTTTTCGCGGAAAACTTGCTTGGTCCGCACATAAACCCGTTGCCAACAATTTCGGCACATTAGTTGAGTTAACCGCCTGAATGTGAAGTAATTCTGCTGGCGAAAACCTTTGTATTCTGTAACCACATGGCAATCAGGGCACTCCACCGTGATATCCACATCCCCACAGTTTCCGCCGCCTTTGTCTGACATGCGCGACGAGATCACTTTTCCAACAGGAACGAGACGTTCATCATTTGCGTACCATAAAGTAAAATTGCGCAACTTTGTATAAGCCCTGTTGGTCAGTTTGCTCACATTGATTAGCGGAAATCCATCCCTCATGAACTGGGCCTTGTCCTTAACCGCACCTGAGGCCACCGCGTCCTGATAAATCTTGGAATCAGGCAGCACCCGCACCATGAATAGGTTCACCGCGTACTGTTTTGACTTAAACCACCAGTCCAAGGACTCACGGACAGAATGGTCATCCTCCGCTGGATCCCCGAAAATTAAGTTGGCTGTGACCCCCATTTTGGCCTTTCGGGTAAGTTCCAGCGCCCGCCTTATTTGATCCGGGGTGATATTCTTCTTCATGCTTTTAAGGACTGTAGCGGACATGCTCTCGACGCCGTACCCAATATTACAGGCACCAGCCGACCGCATTCGGAGCAGCATTTCTTCATCCACATCTGGAACCCGTAATTGAACGGCCCACTTTAACTCGAAAGGTTCGATCAAATCGCAAAATTCCATGACCCTCTTTTTGTTAACCGAGAATAATTCGTCAAATATGTGAAGCTGATTGATGTTGTAGTTTTTGACCAGATACTCTATTTCCCCTCTGACATTAGCCAAGCTGCGCTGGCGGTATATCCGCCCAAGGGGATGATAGCAGAACGTACAGTTATAAGGGCAGGATCGTGTGGTGGCGATGCTAACAGGGCGGGGATTTTCAACAAGCGTATAAGTGCTGCTGGAACAAGTCGGATTGATAATTGACAAATACCGACGGTAATTGAAACCCTCGTAATCGGGGTAAGGCAATGAGTCAATATCGCGAATACTTTCCCGTTCCGGCGTAGATCGATAGGTGCCCGCCGTAGCGTCCATTTCTCTGACTTTATAGATCAGCCCTTTGACCTGTGTTATATCCGATTGATGAAGCAGTGCTTCCGCCAGTTCCGCGATGGTCAATTCTCCTTCTCCGATGATTCCGTAGTCGAAACCAAGGATCTCGGCTGCCAACGGGGGATCAGCCGTGACAATCGGTCCTCCCACCACCAACGGTAAAGTCGGGTTGATTGCCCGAACCGCTTTTACAACCTCTTCGATAGCTCCACACTTGACTGACATGCCTCCGGTACAAACAACATTAATGTTGCTGTCCATCATTGCACGAATCTGATCCACGATGGGTTCATCACCATGACACAAATCCAGAACGTGGACGGCGAAACCTTGTTTCCGCAGGACGGCTGTTACGTATGCCATGCCCAAAGGAAACTCATAATATTCACCCTGGCGGGCGATCTTGGGGTGAATAAATAAAAAACCTAGCCCCCCATTTTCCTTTGTCGGTCCGGGCGGATGTTGTTCGGAGGCTGTCGGGATGTTCAAACTCATGTTTATAGATACCTTCTTTTTCATAAACAGCATTTTATGACATTAAATCATTAGCATCCCATAGGCTCACCCACGGGCAGCGCGGGAAATAGCGCTGACCGGGAGGTTGTTTTGCCTGTAACCTACAGGCATATGAACAAACATCAACCTCGGCGCCGCCAAGCGCCTCGCGTCCACAAAAGCGGACCGTCCCGGCCAACGAGAAGTCAGCATACCGTGTTTAGGCAGCTGTGCAATCTGATTCCGGAACACATGATTCCCGTGTTGTCGCGGGAGTTCAAAATTGACACCCGTGGCTTTTCGGCAACCAGCCATGTACTGTCCTTGATCTACGGCCATGCCTCCCATGCCTTGAGCCTGAACGATATCTGTGATGCTCTCTCGGTTCACGAGGCGGAGTTCTTGCGGGTTCGTGGCGCATCGGCGCCGGCCCGCAACACTTTCTCGAATGCGAATCGCACCCGTGATCCAGCCGTGGCCGAAACCTTGTATTGGCAGATGCTCGCCCATCTGCAAACGTTGAGTTCGGGGTTTACCGAATATGGGAAGCATAAGGGATTCATCTCCCGGCTCAGACGCGAGATCTTTGCGATCGACTCGACGACCTTGCAACTGACGCTTGCGAGCATTGACTGGGCGCGGCATCGTCGACGCAAGGCCGCAGCCAAGTGTCACATGCGGCTGAATATTGGTACATTCCTTCCAAGCTTTGTTGCCGTGGAGGACGCGGCACACTTTGATGGCACACGCGCCAACATGCTGTGCGCCGGCTTGGGATGCGGTGATGTGCTTCTGGGCGACCGGGCGTACGTTGATTTTCAGTTCCTGGCAGACCTGAACGCTCGTGGCGTGTTCTTCGTCCTGCGCCCCAAGAAAAACATGGTCTACACCTTTGTCAAGTCGCTGCCTTGCAAAGGCAAGATCCTGCGGGATGAATTGGTTCGTCCCGATGGCCAGACAAGCGCCATGGATTATCCCGGAATCCTGCGCATGATCACCGCATTGGTGGTGGTCGATGGGGTCGAGCGGGAAATGACCTTCATCACCAATAACACGGTCTGGAGCGCACGCACCATCACCGAACTTTACCGGGCGCGCTGGGCCATCGAATCGTTCTTTAAGGAAATCAAGCAGACCCTGCAGTTGCGCGACTTTGTTGGCACTAACGAAAAGGCCGTCAAGTGGCAAGTCTGGACCGGTCTGTTGACGCACTTGCTCTTGCGCTTTCTGCGCCACGTTTCGCATTGGGCTCGCAGCTTCTCTCGATGTGTCGGAATCGTGCGCTGTGCTTTGTGGGTGAAGGTCGATCTCAGCGAACTGCTGATCCGCTATGGGACAGCCAGTCCTCCACACCGGCCTGCCGTGTATGCGATGGAGCCGATCCTGCCAGGTTTCGAGGCTTTTTCTAGTTCTCTTATGGGACAGCATGGTTGATTCATTCCAATAAAAACAAAACCATTTGATACCCGCTGAAGAAATTCCAGCACAGACAAGTTCACATCCAAAAATATTGCCTAAAAATCCCCAGCAAATGCTGGGGTCATTGCCCCGGTCCGCCGTCCGTTACGGGCCTATGGGATGCTAATGACATTAAATCACGTTATAAGCCCAAACGCTGCAGGATGGAGGCAATCCGCAATCCCCACACTGGGGCATCATAGGGGACGACGAGACTGCGTGCCACCCTGGCTCCGATCTGACGGCGCTGCGGATCCTTCCACACTTCATAGCACTCCAGCAGCGCAGACTCCAACGCCTGTGCAGACTTGGGATCAAACGCAAAAGAGCAAATACCGTTCTGCATAAGCTCCACACATCCACACGCCCGTGACAAAACTGCAAACAATCCATGCGAGTAGGCTTCCTCAACAACCATACCCCACGGTTCAAATGTACTCGGCAACACCAACGCACTCGAGGAGGCATAATACTTCTCCAGGGCATCAGGCTGAACCATGCCAGCAAAAACAACCACATCTCCGGCCTCTACCTTTAACCTCTGTTCTTCCGGCCCTGCCCCGACAATGATGAGTTGCGCATCCCTACCTAATTTATTCCTGACCCGAAGGAACGCCTTGACGAACAGTGAAACATTTTTCTCAGGGGCAAGTCGCCCCACGTACAGCAAGGTGAATCTGGACGAATGTCCCAACGCACCCTTTCCCTCAGACTGAACTTTTTCGCAATCGCAACTATACAAGCCTGTGAATACATGCTTCACACCAACCGATTGAAGATAACGCCGTGCCAGCGCGCCAGGAACAAAACCGGCAGATACATAGCGCCTCACAAAAAGACAATGCGCCAACCATTTCCAAGAAAATCTGGAGATATGTCCAACAGGCGTGTCATTTTCCAATACCGAAGGAATCCCCAGCCGCCGAGCTATGCGAAATGTCTCCCTTAGATGGATCGTGCCCCAGCCGCCCACAAAAACAATATCGGGATCAAAGGTTCGCATATGCGCCTCAATCCAGCGCGATAATTTCTCTGATGCTACGGACGGGATTACCACCAGACCCCCGTGAATTTTACTAAAATCATAATCCAAACCGATCTTGGAATACAATTGAACCGCAGAGATATCATAGGTATCCCAGATGCCACGCAAACAGGCTGCATAATATTCAGGTACTTCGCCCCGAACAAACAATAAGCGAAGCTTATCCGAATTGCGCCCGACTATGTTATGCTTCATGAAGTTAATTACATCAATCCTGTTCAGATAAAGCTACTCACCAACTCTCGTTGCCAGCTTTTTCAATAACTTCACTCATTCCCGTCAAAGGTGTCCATAACATTTGGGTCAGACTTATCGCATAGGCCAACTTCTGTCGCTATCGTAGGATATTTGATTATACTTTCTCATATGAAGTAATAATAGAATTAGTTTATCTATTTGACTTATAATCCCACGCTTCAGCATCGAACCATGCTTTCTCATTGAGATTAGTTCGCTCAACACCGGAAATTCTTTATTTATGTCGGGGTGCAATAACAGAAGGTGAGCAGCAAAGTCACTGTGCCCATAATTGAGCAACATTAAAATATATTTCACTAAACGTTCTTTCGAAAAGCCCCCTAGGCAATCTTCTCGACGTCCGAAAAGAGCGTCGCCGAAAATCAACTGCCCTCGTGATTTTCCCTCAAATACTTGGTTTCTTTGCCCGAACACCCTGTTCAGATATAGAAGCTCAAAACCTTGTTCAGTCATATACTTGAGCACGTCGTGGAATAGAGGCTGACCTTCATACATTTCGAGAAACTCAACCTCAATTTCGATCATGCATGCATTGTTAATAATTGCATCTGCACCCTGCAATATTTCCAACTCTGACCCTTGAGTATCAAGTTTAAGAAAATCAGGCAGGGCAATTGCCTCTTTTAAATATACCTCATTAAGTGAAGATGAAGTTACTTCAATTTCCCTTTCGACAGCAAAGCCCTCCCCCGCAAACACAGTCTTAAACCTTTTCCCAGGCTTGTAACAAGAACTATGCCCCCTTTCCGTACAAAGATTAAAAACCATTCTCCGCGTGTCCCTGGCAATGAAGTAGGGGAATATAGAAAAACTACGATAAGGATGGGGCATACGATTCAGACGATCACATTCTTCTTTGTCTGCATCAAAAGCACAATATGTCATAAACGGAAAAAAAGGTGCTAGCTCTTCCGGAGCGGACCCACGAGCACCCACATCACACACAATCAAGGGACTCTGGCTTAAAAACATCTTTTCGCGCGAACCAAGTTTTAGTTGCCAATTAAGATTGTGCGGAAGAATTGCCTGATAGTGATTCCAATATTTAAAAATAGATGCCAGCAAATACTTAAATTTCGGTTGCATGACATTTTCCTTTGTTTTGCATTTTTATTGGCCTAACCTTATATTTTTTAAATATTCCTCTTCTTTTTAATTCTATTCATTCAGAAATTACCTCACAAGCATTTTGTTCCCCCAAAATCAGACGCGTTAAAGCAACAGTAAATCCAAACGCTTTACCGCAACGGATCACCTATGGTTTTAGCGGTGCTGGCGGCCACATCTCCCGCGCCTGCCGCAAGCGATCCGGTGTCCCGATATCTAAAACCATCCCATCCACCTCATCGCCGTAAATTCGAGCCGAATCCGCTAATAGTTGCGGAAAGACATCATAAGAAAAATCAGCTGGCCTACCGTCCACCAAATGCAACAAGCAGCGCTTGCTCATCACATACACACCAGCATTTCCCAAACTGCCATCCTTCACCCGCTCCGGTTTTTCCGCAAAGCCTACAACACGGGAATCAGGATCCAAGTCCACCACACCGGATTGTGAAGCCGCCTCAACCCGATGAAGGGCGATGACCAGATCGGCATGCTTCTCCTGAAATTTCCGCACGAGGCGCATGTAGTCGATTTCCCGCAGTGTGTCGCCATAGACCACAACAAAAGGATCCGACAGCACGCTCTCCATTTTCTTTACCCCTCCCGCCGTGCCCAGGAGTTCTTTCTCATGCGAATACAATATCCTGCAACCAAAGCGGCGGCCATCGCCACAGAACTGCGTGATCTGATCAGCTTGCCAGCTGACGTTCATGATCACATTAGAAATGTTTTGTCGCCCAAGATCGGTTAGTATCCATTCCAAGACAGGGGCTCCTCCCACATCCACCAGGGGCTTTGGCAAATCTCCGCTGCATGATGCCAGACGACTCCCTTTACCGGCCGCTAATACAAACGCAGTCAATCCAACATTCATGCAATACCGCCCACCAATCTCATTCTGGGAATTACATCCTCAAAACGCCCGGCAATGACGTCGGGCCGACAATCGAGGCGGAAAAACTCGGAAATCTGCTCAAGTTTCAGGGTGGTGAACAAAATAGTACGACACCCCGCCGCGCGTCCGGCCTGCACGTCCGTAAGGCCATCCCCCATCATCCAACTTTTCGACAAATCAATTTCATCATCCCTTGCTGCAGCCAGAAGAAGTCCCGGAAGGGGTTTGCGGCAGTCGCATGGAGCCTGCATGTGATCCGGATGATGCGGACAAATCTTCATGTCATCCCATCTTCCGCCATCCCTCGCCAATCTTTCCGCTAGACAAAGATTCACGGCAGTGAGGTTAGGCAGGGTCAATGTGCCCTTCGCGAGGCCCGGCTGATTAGTAACTACAGTGATCAGGTAACCCAGGTCACGAATCTGCCTCAGGAATTGCCCAGCTCCCTTCATGATCTGTACCTGCTCGGGGAGGCGGGGAGAATCCATCAGACCGTGCACTTCATCGTAGACCATCTTATTGAGTACACCGTCACGATCTATAAAAAAGGCATTCCTCATGGCTTGGCAATCGGGCTGAAGTCATCAAAGGCCGTCATATCGCTAATAACCTTGGATCCTTGAAGCGAAGGAAAATAATTCACACGCGGCATTTGATTGGCACTCATATATTCATCAAGCCCGTTCCCGTGCTCCGGACAATACAGAAAAAGAAACCCACCGCCGCCGGCGCCGATAATCTTCCCACCCAATACATTGAATCGTTTTTTCACCTCCTCATAGAGTTGATCCACTGCGGTTAAAGATATACCTGCGGACATGCGCCGCTTGTGCTGCCAATGCTCATCCAACTGTCGTCCAAATGCATCGAGATCACGGTTCTCGAACGATTTTTTGATATGATAACCTAAATCCTTGATGTAAGCGAGACTGTCCATTACCCGCGCATGATCGGGATGCCGCGGCGTCATCGCCGCCTGATCCTGAGACTTTAACACTGCCGAAGCCGACCGCTGGACACCCGTGTAGTACATGCGGGCTTTGCCTGCCAATTCCATCGCGGTAACGAAATCAACCGGCACAGACTGAACCGTGACCTTCCCCGCGCGATCAATCTCGAGTGTCTTGAATCCTCCAAAGGAGGCAATGTACTGATCCTGCTTCCCAACGGGCTCCTTCAGAATATCCATCTCGATCTTACAGGCCTCCTCGGCAATCTGGGCGGGGCCAACGGGATCCTGCTTATAGGCATGTACGGCGTTGAGCAAACCCACCAGATATGATCCCGATGAACCCAAACCTGTGCGGGCAGGCAGATCGGCAATACTAGTGATTTCCATATACTCAGTCATGTTGTGCATTCTTAAGGTTTCGCGAACCAAGCCATGCTTGATCTCATCAATGGAATCCGCCACTTCGACCTGGCTGTACCGAATGAAATATTTCCGATCCGCTACCGAGCGGCGCTGTAAAATGATGTACATGTACTTGTTAATGGACATCGTGAAAACGAAACCGCCATGCTCTCGGTAAAACGAAGGAAGATCTGTGCCTCCGCCACCAAGCGTAATTCGATAAGGGGTACGCGTAATAATCATTTCAGGTATTCCTTTTCCACTGTAACAGTATTGAGCTTAAAGAGAAAAACCACTCTTGAGGGCATCGGTGTAGAACATCTTAACCGTACTAAGAGAAACCTCTGTCAGATCGCGCCCAAACAGTTTGGCTTTGGCCAGAACATCCGGCGTAACCGTGATAATGTGGCAGCCCATCATCTCCGCCTGTACAATATTGAGCGCCTCGCGGGGACTGGCCCAAAGCAACTCGGCCTTAGGTAACGGCCGAATCACCTCGAGGCATTCCTGCATCAGCGGGACGGGATCCATTCCGGTGTCGGCAATGCGTCCCGCAAATACCGACACAAAGCAGGAAGACGAAGGCGAAAGCACTTCGGCCACCTGTTTGACCTGCTGCACTGTCGTGATCGCGGTAACATTCAATTGAAGACCACGCCGTGACAATTCCCCGATCAGGGGAGCCGCCGAAACGCCACTGGTATTGGTGATGGGAATTTTCACATGAACATTGGGTGCCAAAGCCGCTAATTTCAGGGCCTGCACCTGCATCTCGGCAAAATCGTCGGAGAAAACCTCAAACGAAACCGGCAGATCACGGACAATCTTAAGCACTTCTTCAGCAAAGGCCAGATAATTGGTTATACCTGCTCGTGACATTAATGTTGGATTCGTCGTAAATCCTTTGACCAACCCTTCCTCATAAGCGGCGCTGATGGAATCAAGATCGGCCCCATCAGCAAATATTTTAATTTTCATTTCGCGTAGAGACACAGGATGACCTTTCGATAGAGGGTTAATTTTTATTTGACACCGACTCCCACTTTGTTCCGGACGCTTTCAATGAGGGATGCGACACAATCATATGCCCCACAAGGGAATGCATAGATTCGGTATGCGGAGTGATTCGGTCAGGGGAAACAACAGGAATGAGAACCACCGCATCGGCATTCTTTGCGGTATACCCCCCATCGCGACCGACGATGCCAACCACTTTTGCCCTTACTTCTTTGGCATAATCAATCGCCCTCACCAGGTTCGGGCTAATATTCCTAATGGCATCCCCTCCCCCAACGGAAAGCACAAAAATGACGTCATGATTACTCAAATGACTAACTCTCAGCCATCCCGAAAACACACTTTCCCAGCCTTCGTCGTTGGTACGAGCCGTCAACTCCGAAACATTATCTGTGGGGCAATACGCCTCCATCCCTGTCAGTTTCCGCAAATCGTTGACTAAGTGAGAACCGGAAGCCGCACTTCCCCCCACGCCGAGGACAAAGACCCGCCCCCCATCCCGCCGCGCCTCCGCCATAACAGTGACTATCTTCTCAACAGCATCAACTGATAATGAATGAAGAATTTCGACACTTTCCCTTAAGTACGTTTCAGCAAAATCATTCACATTCATTTCCTCCTTTGCTAGCCCTTGTGTAAATTTAGTTATTTTATCAGGCCTTCTCTGCCTTGACAAGAAGCTGGTTCAGACAGTCGCCATAAGCCGCCACCATCTGGTTCGCGATCTCAGTCCAACCTGGCCGGGATGCCATCATCTGCTTAGCGGCGGTGGACATAGCGCGCCTCAAGTCAGGCTCGACCAACACATGTTCGACGGCCTCAGCGATCGCCGACTCGTCCAGCGGCACTACCAAACCCACACCAGCCTTCTTCATCTCCGGGAAACAACATCCTTCCGTGATAACAACGGGACAACCACACGCAAGGGCTTCGAGCAGAGCCATGCTTGATCCCTCGTGGAGACTAGGCTGACAGTAACACTCGGCACCACACATTGCGGCCATTTTCTCAGTTCCATACAAAGGGCCCGGGATATAAACCCGGTCAGCCAGACCCGCCGTGGCAATGATACTGGCGAAACGAACTTTTTCCCCGCCATCCGGGCCAGCCACCACGAGATCGACATCGGGAATATGCCGGGCAATCCTAGTGAACGCCCTCCCTAGGTACACCAACCCTTTTTGCGAATGGAGCCGTCCCAGGAATAAAATGTACCGCCGGTTACCGACCTTCGGGTGCTTTCGACGAAATTCAGAGGGATCGGTCGGCCCCGAAATAGTCTCAGGAAACGTATTAAGAATCAATCGGATGCGGAATGTGCTATCCATGTTATGAAGAAATATTACCTCTTCTTCGTTGATGGCATGCACGAACCCTGCCTCCCGGAGCATTCGCCGCAATCCACAAATCATGAGAATTTTTTTACACCACGCATAGCGATTCATCTGGGAGGGATATAACATGGAATGTGGGCTGATAACATAGGTGGCCCCGCAACGCCTAGCCAGCCATGATGCCAGAAACAGTAGCGGATCCCATACGCCATGCAAGTGAACGACTGCGCCCGAGGTGATTAGTCTCGAAACACTCGCCCACCCGCTTCTCGGGAAAAGATGCTCGCCCAAATGAGTGGTGCCCGCATTAACAAGCGTGAGTTGCTGAAATCCCGGCATTCGGGAATAAAACTTCAAAACCTCAGATTCTCGATCTGAGTTATAATTACCGCACACATACACTTCATGCCCAGCCTGCGCCTGCTCAGAAGCAAGGCGAACAGACATGATCGAAGGCCCGCCATAGCGAGGGTCCAAACCATGTATAACATGTACAATTTTCATAAGGTTAAACGCGCCACTATTCAGCGCTATGTCTGTTTTTCACGACAACATCGACATTGATCTGGCTGTCCCGATTGCTGGTCCCACATCTCCGAGCCCGGCGCACGAATACAACCAGCGTGGCAAGAAGCAACCCAAGAGTTACTCCAGATATCGTCAAGCCGAGCCAAAGAGTTCGCGGGGAGAACTTGACCGTAATGACGCCGCTTCCGGCTTCCCGGATCACGATCCCTTTGAATGGGCCAAAGGCGTGAATAACCGGGTAACGGCCCCCATCAGCCTGCCAACCAGGGTAGTAACTTTCAGAAACGAATATTACGCCGGGAGCGGTCGTTTGATACGAAATCCGGTACTCATCGGAACTCACCGGAGTGAAATGGATTTGGGCACTGGCCTGAAGAGGCGGCGTGGATGTTGAGATCCTGTACTTCGCGCACTCGTCCTCAAGTATGCCCAGCGTGGAACGATAATCCAGTCGCCCCGAATCAAGGTCCGTACACAGCGCCTTGGCATCACTATAGGCACGGATATCATGATAGAATTTAGCACGTGGCAACGAGTTGGTGTACTGGGACAGACTTACCTGCCGTGTCCGGGAATCGGAATTGGCTATCACCCCAACGTTTTGAATATCCAAAAGCGCCCGCTGGTTGGTTATGGTGTGAAAAACGGTAAACCCCTTAAGATTGAACAGGATATAGCCCTCCAATGCTTCATAGCCGGGATGCATGTAGCCCATATTTCTCGGAAACACTACTTCTTCATTAATTTTCCCATCTCTTAACTGGGCAAACCTGAATGGCCCCTGTTGCTGACGGAGCTTTTGCATCTGGGAGATCAGTCCGTTTTTATCGGCGTAATAATCAGCTGGATCAGTTTTTCCGCTCTGCACTCGATGAAACGCCAGATACAGATCAGAAAACGCCAATAATGCCACGCCCGCTGATAGTAACAACACTTTCCAGTTGGATGACGAAAACCATGTATTTAAATCTGTTTGCTTCCTGATTTTCGTCCTTGTGCGCAGCCACATTAGCAGCAAAGCGGCTCCTAAAAAGAACGCAAAACACTGGCTCGTCTGCCCCAATGCATGCTTCATCAACCGCTCATCTTTCAGTTCAGGAAAAACCGTTGATCCTAAAATTAAAACCCAAAGAAATAATGCACAATACCCCGCGCCTAACATAAAACAGGGTCTCTTCAGGTTTAACTCTTCTTTTCCCTTGAGCAGCATGTCCATCAGCCCCGCAGCAAGGACCGCAGCACATAACTCGAACAGACACCCTACCCTCGGCGGAGATCGGAACATCGAGAATCCGGGAGCTATATAATAAAATAAATCATAAAGTTTTCCGTATCGCCCTGTCATCAACAGTAAAACAACAGGGATTGCTGTCATAAAAAACAAGAATTCACGTTTTTCACGGAAGAACTTGCGGAAATTAAACAGTGCCACCGCCATCGCTATGAGCGCGATCTGACCGGCATAAAACCCAAAATCCCAATACATCCAGTACCCGGCGTTCCATTTCCCAAACTCTATCGTATCCCGATTGAAACCCCAGAACGGAACCCCGGAACCATCGCCATTGCTCGCTCCGAAGAAGTCAGGGACCACCCCAAGTATCAGGCGACTCCACGGCATGGACATATCGGCGATGACATCGAAGCCAAGCTCCTGCCTGTAACTTAATGACCAATTCTCTGCGACGGGGACAAACTGGGCAGCCCCCAGCATCGCCGCGAGGAGAAAGAGAAGCGCCGCCAACAAAAATTGCCTGATGATACCAGGAGATAACCGCCCCATGCGCCATCCCGGTACAGCTATCTCTTTCTGGATATAGATAAATACCCAGTACGCCAGAACAAAGTAACTGTCATACATTATCACTTGCGGAAAGCCTGCGAAGAATGAAATTAAAGTAGCTACGATAAAACCTGCGTAATTCCCCCAACGGCACGGGCAGTCCACAATGCGTTTCGCAAACAAACATTGCAAGGGCAACCAGAGGAATGCGGTAATCACATTGGCATGGATGACATGAAGGGAAAAGAACCCTGAAAACACAAACACCACCATCCCTGTGAGGGACGCAACCGGATGAATGCGATGTTCCCTCAGTAACAGCCAGATGAAGATACCCGCCACCACATAATGGATTACCAGGTAAAACTGATATTGAAGGACTGTGACCTGCCCGCCCGGCGAAACTATCGCCAGCACCCACAACGGAGGATAAAATGCCGTTAAATTGAGATTCGTGTAAAACGGCACACCATTCTGCATGCCAGAAATCCACAAAGGGAAACGCCACTCATGAAAGGCAGCCGCAAGATAGTTGGCACTCGGATAGGAGTAAAATAGCAAATCTTCCCAGAGAAAACCGCTTCCTGTCAGAAGTGGAGCGTAAAAGATACCAACTAACGAAATAAAAACTGCACAGACAATAAGCGA
The DNA here is from genome assembly GCA_037128595.1 of bacterium. Taxonomy (NCBI): domain Bacteria; species bacterium. Next base: position 110,207 of record JBAXWB010000010.1, on the reverse strand, counting down.
ACTTTTCAATTTTCCGGACTTATACATATTGATCTTTCCCCGTGCAGAATAATGCAGAATTCACAACCAATCATGAATTACGGAATATGCGTCAACGCCTGTTCTTTTTCCTGCTTGAACGATTCGTCTCAGGAATCTCGGCTGACTGGATGGCCACACTCCGCACCACACTCGAGTCAAATACACCTTGCGGGCGCACAACGGCCCACATCACAATTAACATGAAAGCTATAATTGACGGGCATTTGTTAACGAAAAGCAACGAGTGGAACAGCCCCCCGCTAGTCATTATCGGCAGCAACAGGCTCATCGTCAGAATCGCCCCAGCAACCGCACCCCAACGGGCAAACAGAACGAAGTTGCACAAGAAGCCCCCCAGAATGACAGCTATCGGCCCAGCAAGCATAACCAGCTTATAATCATTACTTGAACTCGGAAAAACCATCATAACTGGAACCGAAACACAATATACCAAGAGTACATTCACTCCAGTTAATCCACGCCGCCACAGCACGATAAATGCCGTTGCCCATAAAACCAGGGCACCCCATGATATTACAGTCTTGGATAGTGACAATGAATACCCCAAGGGGCGCAATACTGTGTCCGCGAACGAATACGAGGAATGATCCCCCCACCACCCGCCGGGGTTAGCATTGAACTGCAATATTCCCCGTATAAATATTTCCGCATTTCCCAATCCCATTATCATTAAAAAGAAAACATTTGTAAGGCACAGCTGCACTATGCATTTCCACCCATATCGCCACAGCAAAATGCTACAAAACAGAACTGGCGTCACCTTTAGATGTATGGCCATCGATAAGAGGATTACCTGCGTCCATATCCAGTCAGGTTTATTGATCAATACATACAAAAACAGAGTCACCAAACAGATGGCGATCGCATCAGAATTCCCTCTTTCCACGCTAAAAAGATACCCATAGCTGGCAACATTCACAAGGGATACCAGGCCAAATACAGCAACCATCAAAAACTCGACCATCCCATTCCCCGCCATCCCTGTCACACCCTCACCACCCAAATGGCGCAGGATGCCGCGCGCAAACATTCTGCACGCAAGCCACACGGCCAGAAGATTCGCCAGAAATAGTACCCCAGCATGAATACTGTACGCTGACGGGTAGGGTAACAATGTGTATGGAGCATAGAGTGCAAAGACAAATGGAGGGTAAGCCGTCACACCCCTTGGACCGATGAAATAATTCTTTAGCGTTTGTGATACATTTTCAGGCAGTCGATTGGCATTGTACCCTTGAGTCAGAATCCTGGAATAGCTATAGGTAATCCAAAAATCATGCCCCGCAACAATCCCCATCGGAAATGTTGGTCCGAGATAGAATTTAGGAGCATCCTTGTCGGGGATCACTCGAGCATTGATATTACTCCACACCACAACGGCACACATGCCGACACAAAGAATAACCAGCCCCAGCATAGCCCTATTATAAATTGTCGACATCGGCCCCCTAATCTTACCTAACATATCTCCCGCAGGTTTCATGATCACCTTCCGAAAAGCCTTCTGAATAGCAGTTTTATCAAGGTTATGTAAAACGATAAGATAAATAATGGAACATTTCTCTTCGTCTGCCCAAACATCCGCTTTTTGAACAGAAAAGGCACCTCTTTGATGCGAAGGCGACCCGCGTGAACGCGAGCCATCACCATTAATTCCTCAACGATATCAAAATGCCGACACCGCAGCGTCAATGGTTTAATCAATTCTCCGCGATATAGTTTGAAACTGTTTGATACATCGCGACAATCAAGCCCGAGGGTTATGGCGTAAACCATGTTTAATATTCGGCTCATTAGAATGAGAGACCAGGGATTTTCCGTATCCCCACCACCAACATAACGGCTAGCCACCACGACATCATTATCTTTAGCATATACCCACAAATTGGGGATAAACTCCGGGGCATGCGACCCGTCCGCATCCATAAACAGGATATATTCGCCAGTGGACTGGGCTATACCCGTGCGAATCGCATCGCCGTAGTGCTCCCCACCCACTCGCGAGATGAGCCGTACTGGCCACGCCTTGCACACATCTGGCGTCTCATCTTTGGATGGGTCTGTATCTACTATCAAAATCTCATAGCGGATGCTCATCCCGTTCAAGACGCTCGTAAGCCTTGGTAACAGCAATCGCAAATTCTCCGCTTCTCGATATGCCGGAAGAATAACACTTAGTTCAACCTGATTTGTCATGATCCTCCAGCCAAGTTACCATCCGCCTAATCCCCGTCTTCCAATCAACTTCAGGACGCCAATCCAAACATGATGTTACTTTGCGAAGATCCGCAATAAACATTCTTTGATCACTTTCCCGTACAGGAATATGCTGAAGATTCAGCGCAATTTTCAGCTCATCGTTCAGAAAACTCAGAAGCTCCAGGATCGATAGACTGTTTGCAGCACCCCCACCAATATTAAAGGCCTGCCCTTTGCATTGACCAATCCGTTCCGCCGCCTTGAGATACAAATTAACCATATCATCGGCATGCAGGACATCCCGTACCTGCTTGCCGTTCCCCGAAACTGTAAAGGGTTGAAGGTCCCCCTTTTTCTGTTTCAACGCCTGGGAACAAAACCAGCCAATCCAGCCCTGGTCAAATGTAGAGAATTGCCGGCCCCCATACATAGAGGAGTGCCTGAATACAACCGTATTCAAATTAAACATCCGGTGATAGTCCAACATGTACTGGTCAGCAGCCCCCTTCGAACAACCGTACGGTGAATGAAAATCCAATGGCATGGATTCAGGAATCCCTTCGGGAAAAGCATCCAGATTATACCTGACATCTGTTTCAGAACAGGCTAAAGACTCCAAGTCACCATAGACCTTATTGGTTGAGGAATAGATCACGGTGGTGCTTGGCACATGACGCCGAACCGCCTCAAGTACATTCAGCGTGCCCCCTGCATTAATCTCAAAATCCAAGCGGGGATTCTGGAGCGAGGTTGTCATCGCAACTTGTCCCGCCAAGTGAAAGACAACATCCGGCTTCTGAGCCAAAACGACACCTTCAACATCATTTGCGGAACGTATATCGCCATGCACAAAGTCAAACGTTCCCAATGAGCGCAACCAGTCCAAGTTCTGAGCGGAGCCATGCCTATAGAGATTATCGAAAATAACCACTTTGCCACCAGACCTGATCAACCGAGCCGCAATGTTAGACCCCAAAAAACCACACCCTCCGGTTATCAAGTACGCTGTCATATCAACTTCCGATCTTCGTCAATTGTTCGCTGAAGAGCATCAGGCAAGGCCACCTTTGGCGACCACCCCAAGGCACTCACCTTTGAAATATCGGCTTTCACAGACATAACCTCATTAGGGCGGTAAGGTAACGCCCCAAAGTCTAATTTCGTCTTGTTATTTCCCGAGATATCACGCATCAGTAGTAAGAAATCTTTTACCGATACTGACACACCGCGCCCCACCTCAAAGGCTTCATACCCCTTGGCCAACGGGTCCCGGTTATTAACATAGTTCACTACATGTTCAAAAGCTGACACCACATCATCAATAAACACAAAATCACGACACTGTTCGCCAGGCGTGAGTGGAATGCGATCGACTCCCTTAATCAACTCACGGACCACACAGGACACAAACTTGGACGGATCATCGCCGGGGCCAAAAAAATGTTCCAATGCCACATTTACAGCTAACAGCTCAGTCCCATAAACTTGCAGCCAGTCATTAAACTGTTTTTTTGACAGTGAATAATCTGAAATCCCTTTATCCAGCATGGTGTCCGTGTTAATAAAAGCTTTTACGCCATGCTCAACAGACGCCTCGAGTAGTGTCAACGGGAGAACCAGATTGGCATCAACAATACTCGATCTCGATTCATGGTGCCGTCCATAATTGGTGGCGCAGTGGATTACCAAATTCACATGATCATTTTCAAAAGCCGTTCTTGGCGGGACGCGATCCACATCGTAACAGGTGATGCGATCCACAATATCAGCTATAGGATGGATATCCGAAAAACTTCGTTTTAGCGCCGATAACTTGATCGTCGGATCCATCACGAAGCGGCGGGCAAGCCTACTCCCCAGATAGCCCGTAAGGCCTGTCATCAATATGTGTTTCATACACCAACCCTACAATCATTCGAAATTACCAGTATTTCCTCAATGAGGAGGCCCTTATTAAGCGCATGACAAACCCCTGCATAAGTTTCCGCCATAGGCCTTATCTTATTTTTTCATGACGATTCGAAACGCCTTTCGACAGATTCATGGAGCGCATGTTGCCAGCGCGATCATCAAGGGGACAACAAGAGCTTTGATATCCACCGGTTCCTTTCTCCAGAACAATCGCAGACAGGTCAGGTAGAGCAGATGGCGGAGCCCATTAAAGATTTCGAATGGTGGAATTTTTGAAGCTCCCGCTCTGCGATCTGAAAAATTGATCGGAACTTCACTCATCCGGGCCCCCATACGGGAAAGACGGAAGACAATTTCCATAAAAAAACTGTATCCATTAGACTTGATTGCCCCGTAATCTACGCAGCGCAGAAAATCCACCCGGAACACCCTGAATGATGTCGTCATCTCATGCAGGGGAATGCCCAACAGACGCCTAGCCCACCAATTTGCACAGATACTCACTACACGCCGATATCCGGAGTAATTACAAGTTCCGCCATCCATGTACCTCGACCCAGTCACAAAATCAACATTTTCAATGGCTTGTAATAAACGAGGAATGTCTTCCGGATTATGAGAAAAATCCGCATCCATCGTGACAAGCGCTTCATAGTCCAACTGCACAGCATACTTCATAGCATACTCATGAGCACTCCCTAGTCCCATTTTCCCGGATCTATGAATGACTTTAAGGCGGGGATTTTTGGCAACTAATTCATCCAGCAAGCGTCCTGTACCATCAGGTGAATTATCATCCACCACCAGCATGTCATACCCTGGATCCAAACCAAGGATATATGTGCACAACGGGACGATATTTTCACTTTCGTTATAGGTCGCTGTAAAAATAAGCGTTTTATTCACCATCCATGCTCCATTTTTTCCACGCCACTTGCTCAAGAACTACCCCAATGGAAGGCACTTTCGCGCCCATCACTCTTCTATACATGAATATTTACGAATCTGCATGTCCATCATGGCGCGTGCGGCAATTTCACCTTTTTTATGAATTGTCATATACCATAAAACAGTTGCATCAATTGTCTGTTTAAAATTCCAGCGACTCTCCCATTGCAACAGATGGAACGCCTTATCCGCCGACAGATTGAGCATGCCCGCTTCATGGAGAGCCCCCGGCTCCGACCGATCCTCCCACCGGCCCGGCCAGAGTTTCACCACTTCCCCTACCAGTTCACCAACGGACCGGTTTGAGGCAAGTGAGGGACCGAAGTTGAAGGCGGAAGAGTAAGACGTGAGTTGTGAGATGTGAGACGTGAGGGGTGAGCCGGAAGGAGGAAGAAATGCGACGTGAGATGTGAGATGTAAAATACAAGAGGTGAGGGCGTCGTGGAGCTTCATGCCCAGTAACAAATACCCGCTTAGGGGTTCAAGGACGTGCTGCCAAGGGCGGGTGGCATGGGGGTTTCGCACGGAAATGACTTCGCCTTTTGCCAAAGCCCGCATGCAGTCGGGCACGATGCGATCCAGCGCCCAGTCCCCGCCTCCAATGACATTTCCGGCTCGAGCCGACGCAACTGCCACTAACCCCTTCGCGCTCTTTGCGAGCTTCTGTTCAAATATCTCCTGAATTTTTGAAGGGTTGAAAAAAGATTGCCGATATGACTGGATCACCAGTTCAGCGCAGGCCTTACTTGAACTGTAGGGATCATACCCACCAAGCGGATCGCTCTCGCGATACGCATGGAGCCACTCCTTGTTCTCATATACCTTGTCAGTCGTAATCATGACTGCCGCACAGGGCCAATCGGCATCCCGCAACGCATCCAACACATGCGCCGTCCCCATCACATTGGTTTCATAAGTCTCGACCGGTTGCGCATAAGAGAGTCGCACCAATGGTTGGGCCGCCAGGTGGAATATTAAATCAGGCCGCACCTCATGAATGACCTTGCGGACCAATGCGCGGTCTCTAATGTCCCCAATCCGGTGATCGCAGCGACCGGCCAATCCCAATTGGTCAAATAACGCAGGCTCGGTAGACGGAGGCAGCGCAAACCCAGTCACCTTGGCCCCCATCATGAGAAGCCATTCAGTCAGCCAAGAGCCTTTGAAGCCGGTATGGCCTGTTATGAGCACTCTCTTATCTTTGTAGAAGCCGTTTAGATTCATGTGAGATGTGAGGTGTAAGATGTTAAGTGTAAGATTTAAAGACGGGACCGCAGGTTTCGCATTAGACCAGCTAATTTGGCTGCTACTGATTCCATAATGAGTTCCATTTTATCCCTCTCCATGTTGGTAATGTAGCCTAATTTCATGGCAATCTCAAGCTGGGTATCCAGCTCAGACAGGGATCCATTGGCAATCTTGAGGAACTGAATGAATTCTTTCGTGGCACCCCGCCCGGCGCCTTCCGCAATATTCGATGGCACTGAAACAGCCGCGCGACGCATCTGACTCGTCAATCCATAGTCTTCTGTCTTCGGGAAACATGCGGTGAGGCGGTAAATACAGACAGACAACTCTACCGACTCTTTCCAAACATCTAACGATTTATGCCCTCTCTGCATCTCGTCAATCCCTGCATCTTACGTTTCACGCCTCACATCTCACCCTTTACGTCTCACCAAAAGGGTAGAGAGTCCTGCTGTTTTTCAAGGCTTCAGAGCGAAACATGTCAGAAGTCCGCCCGAGATCAACCCAATCAATTCGGTATAATGTTCGAATCGACTCTAACTTATCCGCAATGGCATAAAAGGCGGAAAGCCCAAGCGGAGTATCGCCGTCGACCCCAATGTCAAAATCAGAGCGATCTTTTGCAGTCCCGGCGGCACGTGAGCCAAACAACACCACGCGATGACCGCGCAACAGATCGGCGGAGCTTACCAACACCCCACGTATGTCATTTAACACTTCTGAAGCCCGATCACTCATGTCGATAGGTTACCTTCATGCTATGGCGCCGTCAATAAGACGGTCAGGCAAAATTCGATTCAAATCAAGGTGGCGTTCGACGTCCCCGGCGAACGCATTCGTTTTCCTGCTGTCCAGCGTCGCATTCGCAGCCGCCAGGGACGGCGGCTGCCACCTTTTCCTGTCGCGGCGCATATCGCCCCTTACATCTCACACCTCACGTCTCACGCCTTACGTCTTACCTCTCACGCCACCGGCAGGGGGCCGGACGCAACCAGCCTTTTCTTTGAGGAATCAACCATGAAATTCAAGCCTTCAAGGGTTCGGGCACCGAGAAGTATCAGGTCTCCAGGTTCCGCAAAAACTACTTCGTCAATTGTGAACGCAGCGCCAACGCGCAAAACGGCAAAACCCACATTTCGAGTGATGAGTTGGCCGTTGGCCATGACAAATTGGATATCTTTTTTCTCTCGCACCACGCCAATTTTCTCTAATTTAACAGAGGGTATCCATGTGTATTCACTGCCTGTATCCACTAACATCTTCGGCACAATCACTGATTGATCTCGATGAACGTGGTTCTCAATTTTGCACCTTATATGAAATGTTCCCATAATCATCTCCCCCTTGATCCCTGCATTGTCATTCATTGATGATCCGTAATCCGATACCCGAGATCCGAGGTCCGTAGTCCGAGATCAATAATCCGTCAATTCGATCTTTCAGACAACGGATTACGGACCTCGGATCTCGGGTATCGGACTACGGGCTACTCGTCTCTCAGTTTAAACTTCTCTTTCGCCTGCATCACTCTGCCTAACATCTGACCAACCCTTGTACATTTCTCAACAAGCGATTTGTGATCTGCAAGCGATAGATAACCGCTGTCCTTGGCAAAATCAAGCCAAGTGTCAGTTTCGCTGTTTTCGGCATCGCAATCTGTCAGCTTACTGACAAAATTAGCCTCATACCGCCGTTTTGCCCATGCCTCCCGCAGGCAAGCACACACCGAACGGGAAGATCGACGAATCTGGTCTGTCAGCGAATACTTCTCTTCCGCAGGAAAGGTCTTGCTCACCCTGAAAATATCCATCGCCAATTCATAACTAACTTTATAAACATCCAAATCCTTGGCTGATCGTATTTCCATTCCAGCACCTTTCTTTATGTATCCAAAGCCCGTAGTCCGAGAGCCGTAGTCCGAGGTCGGAGGTCCGTAGTCCGGAATCCGAGGTCCGAGAAACAAGACCTTCGGACCTCGGATTCCGGACTACGGACCTCGGATCTCGGACCGCGGACTTCGGAACTCGGACTACGGATCTCGGGCCTCGCCTTACTCGCTACCAGCTCTTCCAGGGCGCATTCCCCTCCTGCCACAAAGACTCAAGCAGACGTACATCCCTCAGAGTATCCATGCATTGCCAGAAGCCGTCATGGCGATAGGCATTCAACTGCCCTTCACTGGCCAATCGCTCCATGGGGTCACGCTCCCACAAGGTGGCATCGCCCTCGATATAGTCCAGGACCTTGGGCTCCAACACAAAAAACCCGCCATTGATCCACCCTTCCCCCACCTGCGGCTTCTCCTCAAAGCGGGTGACTAAATCCCCATCAAAAACCATGCTGCCGAATCGGGCAGGCGGGCGTACTGCGGTCAACGTAGCCAATTTCCCACTCTTGCGGTGCATCTCAATGACTTTCCCGATATCCAGGTTCGTCACCCCATCCCCATAGGTCGCCAGAAAGGGCTCATTCCCAATGAATTTTGCCGCCTGCTTAAGACGGCCACCGGTTTGAGTCTGAAGCCCCGTATCCAACAGGTGAACAGTCCAATCATCATCAGTATCCCCCTGGTGCACCTCTATATGACCGCGGTGCATTTCCACCGTCAGGCTGCGGGAGTGATAGCGATAATTGACGAAGAAATCCTTGATCACTTCGCCTTTATACCCCAGGGCCAGCACAAATTCCTTGATGCCGTGTGCGGCATAAATTTTCATGATGTGCCACAATACCGGGATTCCACCAATTTCAATCATTGGCTTCGGCTTCAGCGTCGTCTCCTCCGACAACCGCGTCCCCAACCCTCCGCAAAGAATTACTGCTTTCATGTCCTTCTCCCTTGCACGTCTTTCATCTTCCTCACTCCCACGCGTCAATCCTGATATTATCTACCGACACCCCGCGTTGCACCAATTCCTCACGTAATGCGGCGATCATCACCGGCGGACCAGCCAAGTAATATACTGTCGAGACATCGAAACAGCAACCGTCGATCACCCCCGGCGCCGACAGAGCGGCGCCCTCCATTTTGAAATTCGATGGAGGGCGCCGCTCTGTCGGCGCCGCGTCAATACAATGGTTCACCACGTCCAATCTCACCCTTCCAAGCAAAATCTCAGGCCCAGTCCCTTCGGTCGCCGTCTCGGAGAAATAATTAGCCTGTAAGGATACCGTCTCCCGCCGCTTTTGCTCAATGAGCTCCAGAGCCAAAAGTAATTCGCGCCGTCGGGCCCCGTACAATAAACGCACTCGTTGTGAATGATCCGGCTTGAGCCCATTAATAAACGCCTGAAACGCGGTAATCCCAGTCCCCCCGGCAATCAGCACCACATCCCGCGTCCCATCCACCACAAAATCACCGTAGGGCATTTTAACCCAGACCTGTTTCCCTGGCACACACTCACGCTCCATGCGGATCGTATAGGCCCCCTTGACCGAATAGCACACCACAAGCCGATCACGTTCTTGGGGAGATGAAGCTATAGAGAAAACCCTGGATTCGGGCCAGAACCCGGAGGGGTCGTAGTCGTCCAAAGCCAGATGCAGAAATTGTCCGGGACGGAAGGTCGGCACAGGGCGTTCAGGCTTGAGCACAAGCGTATAGACACGATCCCCGTGATCAGTAACCCGGTCCACCAAACATCGGATTTTGCGGGCCATACTCATAATTCAGAGGACAGATGATGGATGACTGATGACAGTAGGGAGGGGAATGCAGAGGACAGAGGACGGAGGACGGACGACAGCAGGGAGAAGAAAAGAGAGGGCAGATGGCGGAGGGCTGCGAGGCTTAATAAATAACAGGCCTTGTTCATGATGTTAATATCGCTTACAGAAAGTTTCGGGGATTGCCATTATTTTTCCAAGCATTGCGCCGATTGATAAACATTGAGCGATTAGCTCTGCATGTTTTTCAGAGCTAATGTAGCCGCACACCAAAGCCGTTTGGAGCCAATGTTCTGTCTCCGCTAATTCTCCGTCGGCATCAGTCAATTTACTTACAAAATGAGCTTGATAGCGCCTTTTTTGCCAGGATTCAGCTATGTTGGCCCCGATTGAACGCGACGAACGACGAACCTGATCTGTCAGGGAATAGCGCTCTTCGGCCGGAAAACCTCTTGAGATAGAAAAAACGGCTTGCTGCATGGCAAAAGACTGCTGATAAACCTTTAGATCTCTAAAACTGCTTATTTTTTCGCTCATGTTCTGCCCTCCGTCATCTGCCTTCTGTTTTCTGTCCTCCGTCCTCCGTCATCTGCCTTCTGTCCTCATCGGCTGCCCATAAACTCTTCAAACATCGCCGCCATATAGGTCAAGTGCACGTCAGTCAGCCCCGGATAGATGCCAACAAAAAAGGTATTGGTTGTGATCAAGTCGGTATTCTTCAAGTCGCCCACGATCCGACAGGGGATGCCGTCAAACGCCGGATGCCGCAGCAAATTCCCGCTAAACAGGTTACGCGTTTCGATCTTCTTGCTTTCAAGATGTTGCGTCAACTCATTGCGAGTGAATCCCGCCTCAGGCCGCACGGTAATTGGGAAAGCAAACCAGGAGGGATCCGAGTTCGGAGTTGCCTTGGGAAGCAGTAACCGATCTTCATATCGTTTCAGCAAGGTCGACAACGTGACAAAGTTGGCCTTCCGGCGGGCCACAAAATCATCCAGCTTCCCGAGCTGGGCACAGCCAATGGCCGCCTGCATATCAGTGACCTTCAAATTGTACCCGATATGACTGTACACATATTTGTGATCATATCCGGATGGCAATGAGCCGAATTGCTGACTGAACCGCTTTCCGCAGGTGTTGTTCTCGCCCCCTGAACAGTAGCAGTCGCGGCCCCAGTCCCGGAACGAACAGGCGATGCGCGCCAGCTCATCATCATTCGTCACCACACAGCCGCCTTCGCCCATCGTGATGTGATGCGCCGGATAAAAGGAGTGGGAGGCGATATGACCAAATGAACCCGTCCACTGTCCCCGGTAGAGGGAGCCCAGCGCATCACAGTTATCCTCGATCACCCAGAGGTCATGTTTTTTCGCCAGTGCCAGCACGACATCGAGATCAAAGGGGATTCCCAAGGTATGGGCCATCATGATGGCGCGGGTCTTGGGCCCGATCGCCTGCTCAATCCGCTCCGGGATCGCCGTATAATCACCCAGATTAACGTCAATAAAGACCGGAATAAGTTGATTCTGAAGGATCGGCGCCAGCGTCGTGGGAAACCCGGCCGCGACCGTAATCACCTCATCGCCCGGTTTGAGCCGCCGATCCCCCAGCTTGGGAGAGGTCAGGGTAGTCAGGGCAATTAAATTGGCCGAGGACCCCGAGTTGACCAGCAAGGCATTGGATACACCGAGTTTCTCTGCGAAATTTGCCTCGAACTCTTCAGAATACCGGCCGGCCGTAAGAAAGAAATCGAGACTGGAGTCAACCAGGCGGCACATCTCGTCACTATCAAACACACGTCCGGCATAGTGAACCAGATCCTGCCCCGGCGTGAAGGCCGCTTTTTTTTGAAACTTCTCGGCATGATAGGATTCTACTAATTTAAGGATCTCTGCCCGTAATTCGTTTGCGTTTGCCATGGTCATTCTTTCCACAAATTTAGACTTTCGCATAACCCCCTCTCCCTTTAGGGGAGAGGGTTGGGGTGAGGGTATTCATATCCCGGACAATACCCCTCACCCTTGCCCTCTCCCCCAAGGGGCGAGGGAAAAAACAATACACAACCTCTTTATTTTTCCGCCTTGCGTCCCCCCGCAAACAACAGACACCCCAACAGCGCGCTCACTCCGGCCACCCCGAGCACCGCCACCACCTGCAAAGGCGTTTCATGCCACCGCATCACCCCCAGGAGATAGCCTACCGCACATATAAACAGTGGAATCATGAGTCTAAACCGCCGTTGGGCCAGTTCGAAGCTCAGCAACACCATGACCAGGGTCAACGGGGTTAGCGCCAGCACCATCCCCCTAAGAATTTCGATCTGTCCGGGTTGCGCCTCTTTCACCAACACCTTGAGTATCACTCCCGGGAAAACCATGAAAACCAATCCCATGGATGCTGCAATCAGGCCCGTCACCACCATGGCCTTGTAGAGGGTGCGTCGGGTCGCTCCAGATGATTCCCCGGCTGAAGTCACCTTGGGGAACATCGCAGAGCAAACCGGACCCGGCAGGAAAAAGACCATTCTCGCCACCATAGCCGCTTTCGAAAAAATACCCGCCTCTTCCGGCGAAAAATAATACTTAACCAGAAGCAAGTCAGCGCCGGACAAGACCCCATAGGCTGCAAATGCCGCCATGTAGCCGCCTATGTAAGCATAAATCCCCGCCGGCCGCTCCAGAGAGACTCTGCCCCGTCCCAGTAAAACGCCACATATCACGAGGGAAAGTAGCACAGACACCACAATCCCCAACGCATGGGCGGTCAATCCTCCCACTGCCCCCAACCCAAGAAGCGCCAGGGAAAACCCCGCGATCAACCTCAACACGGCCGCCCCATTGCCTATCAGGGCACCCCACTTAAAGGCCTGCATCCCCATCAATACACCACCGGGAATGGCCCCCAATAGCCCCACCACAGCGGCACCAATCGCCAGATAGATCGGTACGGGAGAATCAATCTTAAAGGCCGCCATCAACTCCTGCCTCGCCAATAGGGCGACCATGACCAGGAGCATCAGAGGAATCAACAAATCCCGCGCCAAGGCCGCCATCATGGACTTGATTTTCTCCCGCTCATCCCGGGAAATAAATATCGCCGTAAAATGGGTGACCCCGGCGCCCAGGGCGCCAAGGGGCACTCCGAACATCATGAGCGCGCCGAGAATGGCGGACAACACGCCATATTCCGCGTTCCCCAACATCCGTGCCATGACCACCTGAAAGGAAAGGTTGCAGATATTCCCGAACTGGGCGCCAACAAAAATAACCAGGCTATGCGTGAGCAAATGGTCGCGAACGACACCCACCGGATGAATCCACGGACCCAACACCTGATCGTAGAAATCGACCACCCATCTGAAGGGCGAATAGATCAAGCGCAGGCGGACCAGCGCCAGCATCATCTCCTGCGAGGCACTCCCTACCTGAACCTTGGACCCTTCCACATCATGCCAGGTGGTGGGAATCTCCTTGATCTTGAAGCCACCCCGCCGGAGCTGGAATAGCAAATCGACATCAAAAGCCCATTGCGTAATGCCCAGATGGGGCAAGATCGCATGAATGGCCTCGCGCCGCATCAATTTAGCCCCGCATTGGGTATCGGTCAGCCGCAGGCCGAAGAGTGTGCGGGTCATCATATTGAAAATGCGCGAGGCCACACGCCGGTCCAGGGGTTGTCGGGGACTGACCTGCGACCCTTTAGCCCAGCGGGAGGCAATGATGCCGCCGGCCCCGCCAATATTATCCATCAGGGCCTGAAAGGCCTCCGGTGGCGTGGCGCCATCCGCATCAACAAACCCGATAAAATCACCCTGCGCCTGGCGGAATCCCAGCATCACGGCCCCGCCCTTGCCAATCCGTCCCGGCTCAACCATCACCCGGACGCATGGAAACCGGACCGCATACCCCGCGACCACTTCATCGGTCTTGTCCGTGGAGCCATTCACAACGACCAGAAATTCCACATCCTGATGATAGCGGGAGGTAAAGAAGGGCAAATAGGCCTCCAGCATGGATCCTATCCGACGCTCCTCATTATGGGCGGGAATAACTATCGAAAGCCGCATGGGCGGTATGATGACAGAATAGAGGCAGGGTAAACAACCCGAAAAAGAGAAGATTTACCACGGAGACTCGGAGGGTTAAGGGAGAGAATAACCGGCAAAAAGAAAATGTTGCGGCATTTTATGCGCCGGGAGTACCCGCCCCATAAAATGCCGCAACGGTTTCCTGGAGAAAACGGAAGGAAGAAGGTTTTAAACCCAACCGGAGTGGCTCCGTCTTCCTCCCAGAGAAGCGTTACGCGATTTTACAAAATGGTGTACCCGCCATTTTATAAAATCGCGTAACATTTTCTTCCTCTCTCTCCTCCCCCTCCGCGCCTCCGTGGTAATCTTCTCTGGGGGTTCTTCATTGACTTATCACTCCCTGCTTTAGTATCTAAAAAACATGCGTTTTCCATTATCTCTCCAGAAAGCAGGTTGATTTATGTCTCGGCCATTCTCCTATACCCTCGTGGATAAACTCCTCTTCTACTTCTCCTATTTCTTCTATAAACTGATCCTTCCCCTTGAAATGCGGAATTCCCGGTTGAGCTTCTGGTTTTATGAAATGCGTTATACGGCGGCCAAATTCGTCCGATACGAATCGAGCGAACCCTGGCACGGTCCGAATGACCTCCTGAAAACACGCTTTGGCACCTTCCGCGTACGACTCCATACCTCCGATGCCGCCCACCTTTCGCCCGCCTTTGAACGCCGCGACCAGAACCATCTAATGGCCCTCATTCAAACCCTCAGCCAGGATCATAAAAAAGTGCTCTTTCTCGATGTAGGTGGGGATATTGGCGTCTATTCCGTCGTGGTAGGAAACCGTTTCACCCGGGATCAGGTCGCTATCCACTGCTTTGAGCCGCTGGAAGCCAGTTGCAAATTCATCAAGGACAATCTTGCTTTGAATGCCCTTTCCGACCGCGTGGTGGTTCATCAGGTGGCCCTCGGTGACAGCGATAATGACCATGTAGTCATCCGCCTGAACGCCAAAGCGCCGGGCTCCAGCTCACTCGTGGATCCCCAGTGTGCGGAATCTTTTGAAATGCAGGCCGTGCAAAAACAGCTCGATCATATTTTCATCAACGACCTCATTCAGCCATTCGGCGCCGTGATCATGAAAATCGACGTGGAGGGCATGGAAGAAGCTGTGTTAAAAGGGGCTCAGGCCTTCTTAAAAGCAGGCATCCCGGTCTATGCCATGATCGAAGACTTCATCCAACCCGAAATTACAACGTATCTGGAATCCACCGGCTGGTCCTTTTTAGCCAAGAAGACCTCGTATAACAGCTGGTGGAAATACGGCTGACAGAGTGTAGGAAGATTCAGGTATCCAGAATTCAGGAGCCAGAATCCAGAATATTTGAATACTCAAAGCAGTCGCATCCGCTCAAGGTGGCGTTCGACGTCCTCGGCGAACGATTTCCCGTGAAAGGCTTCTTGTGAACCTCCAGCCATAGGAAATTCAGGGATTTTACCACGGAGACTCGGAGGGTTGAGGGAGAGTAAGACTGGGAGGGGGTAAGAAAATGTTGCGGGGATTCCAGTTTCGGAGTACCGAATCAGGAATTCCCGCAACACCTTCCCTGGAGAAAACGGGAAGAAATAAGGGTTTAAACTGTGCGAAGCGCAACGGGGGCATGGGTCTCCGTCTTCCTCCCGGAGAAGCGTTACGCGATTTTACAAAATGGTGTACCCGCCATTTTATAAAATCGCGTAACATTTTCTTCCTCTCCACGGATTTCTCTCGCTCCTACCCCTCCGCGTCTCCGTGGTAAATCTTCTCTTCTCCCCAGCCTCAGCCCAGGCGCTGCTTCAGGCCTGCCAGCTCCTGCTTCAGGGCCGCAGGAAGATGGGTGCCGAATTTGTCGTAATTCGTATTGATGTCGGCAATCTCGTTCTTCCAGCCCTCGGGGTCCACGGCCAGCAACTGTTTGATCTCTTCAGGCGTGATCTTCAGCCCGGAGACATCAAGTCCATCTTCCGTCGGCAGATACCCGATCGGGGTCTTGACCGCCTTGCCCGTCCCGTCAATACGCTCGCAGATCCACTTGAGCACGCGGCTGTTGTCACCATAACCCGGCCACAACCACTTGCCTTCAGGACTCTTACGGAACCAGTTGACAAAGAACACCTTGGGCAGTTTCTCGCGCTGGGTCTTCTTGGCCATGTCCAGCCAGTGGGCGAAATAGTCACCCATATTATAACCGCAGAAGGGCAGCATGGCGAACGGGTCACGCCGCAACACACCCGCCTTGCCGAGCGCCGCCGCCGTGGTCTCCGAGCCCGTGGAGGAACCCATGAACACGCCGTGCTCCCAGGTGAAAGCCTCATTGACCAGAGGAATGGTCGAGGGACGACGTCCACCGAACAGGAACGCCGAGATCGGCACACCGGCCGGATTCTGCCAGTCGGCATCCACCACCGGGCACTGCTCCGCAGGCGCGGTGAAACGGGCATTCGGATGCGCCGCCTTGCGACCGCACTCCGGGGTCCACTCCTTGCCTTCCCAGTCAATCGCCTTGGCGGGCGCCGGGATGCCCATATCTTCCCACCAGATGTCACCCTCCGGGGTCAACGCCACATTGGTGAAAATCGTGTTCTTCTGGATCGTCTTCATCGCATTGGGATTCGACTGATTCGAGGTGCCCGGCGCCACGCCGAAGAAACCGGATTCCGGGTTCATGGCAAACAGGCGGCCATCCTCACCCACGCGAATCCAGGCGATATCGTCACCCAGACACTTGACCGACCAGCCCGGCAGGCTCGGCTGCATCATGGCCAGATTGGTCTTGCCACAGGCGCTCGGGAAGGCCGCGCTGATGTAATACTTCTTACCGGCAGGCGAAGTGAGTGCCAGAATCACCATATGCTCGGCCATCCAGCCCTCTTTGCGGGCAATCGAGGAGGCAATACGGAGCGCCAGACACTTCTTCCCCAACAAGGCATTGCCACCGTAGCCCGACCCATAGGACATGATCGACTGCTCTTCAGGGAAGTGCACAATGTATTTCTTGGCGGGATCCGGCTCACAAGGCCAGAAATCATCCTTTTGACCGGGTTTCAACGGTGCGCCAACCGAGTGCATGCACTCAATGAAACTACCCGTCGCACCCAACTTATCCAACACGGCCGACCCCATCCGGGTCATGATGCGCATATTGACCACGACATAGGGGGAATCCGAGAGCTCGATCCCGATTTTGGCAATCGGCGAATCCAGAGGGCCCATAGAGAACGGGATCACATAGAGGGTTCGCCCCTGCATGCAGCCGGCATACAACCCCGTCATCAGTTTCTTCATCTCCGCGGGATCCGCCCAGTTATTCGTCGGACCGGCGTCCTCCTTGGACTTGGAGCAGATATAGGTACGGTCTTCCACGCGGGCCACATCGCTGGCATGGGAACGGGCCAGGAAACAGCCAGGCCGCAATTTCGGATTGAGCGGGGTAAAGGTCCCGGCCTTCACCATTTCCTGGCAAAGCCGGTCATACTCAGCCTGCGAGCCGTCGCACCAATAGATATTGGCGGCCTTGGTCAGCGAGGCCATTTCGTTCACCCAGTTAATCAGCTTTTGGTTCGCAGTCGGTATCTTAGACATATCGGCTCCTTGGTTTTCTGTTTCACGCCTCTCTCTCCATGAAAGAGGATCAGGGTGAAGGCGCTTTCTAGTATCCCCTCACCGCCCCTGAATTTGGGCGCGCAGTCTAGTGACCTTGCCATGGAAAGACAAGTCAAATTAGCCGAGCAGACGCATCTAAAACATAGGGGCCCAAAAGAGGATTTACCACGGAGACTCGGAGGGTTGAGGGAGAGAGAAATCCGTGGAGAGGAAGAAAATGTTACGCGATTTTATAAAATGGTGGGGTACACCATTTTATAAAATCGCGTAACGCTTCTCCGGGAGGAATACGGAACCACTCCGGTTGAGCTTCGCACGGTTTAAAACCATATTTCTCCCCGTTTTCTCTAGGGAATGCGTTGCGGGAATTCCTGATTCGGTCCCCCGAAACAGGAATTCCCGCAACATTTTATTACCCATCCCAGTCTTACTCTCCCTCAACCCTCCGCGCCTCCGTGGTAAAGAATTAGCGGAATGCTATCAGCAATTCCCTGATGCAGAATCAGGAATCCCCCGATTGTTTTAATTCAAAGAAAAGGGGATTGTAGCAACCATGAAGACCAAGAAAATTTTAGGCGCGTCTGTTGCAACCCTGCTACTTCTCGCCATCCGGACCTTGGAGGCGGCGCCAACCTTCGGCGGCACTCAGTCCATTAGCATTGTTGACTCTTTCCGGGGCGCCCACCCAGTATTGATGGGTCTCTTCAACATCGGGGGCATCATTCTCCTGGTCGGAATCTGCGCTTCAGCCTGTTGCATGCTCAAAAGAGATTCATCGGGCCAATAGGCGGAAACCAAGGAGGCCAGAATGCCTCCCGGATCCCTTCCTGGCCCCCGAACCCACCCTGCCCGTACCCCGTTTATTCAACCTGAATATCCAACTCGCCCTTCTTGACGCCTAACTTGATCGCCTGTCCCCCCTTGATGCGATCCCCTACCACCAACCGGGCAATGGGTGTCTCCACAAGCGTCTGGATCAACCGCTTCAACGGACGCGCCCCATAAACCGGGCTATACCCCTCTCGCGCCAGTAACTCCCTCGCGCCATCGGCCACCTTGAGCTCCATCCGCTGTTCCCCAAGCCGGGCCCGCAATTCACCCATCTGGAGATCCACAATCCGACTGATCTCCTCCAACGTTAACGGCTTGAATAGCACGACATCATCCAGCCGGTTGAGGAATTCAGGGCGGAAACTCTGCCGCAACTCCTCCATTACCTCGCGCCGGGCCGACTCCTTGATCTGGCCGTCCGCCCCGATCCCTTCCAGCAAAATAGGCGACCCGATATTGCTGGTCATGATGATAATCGTGTTTTTAAAGTTCACCGTCCGCCCATGGGAGTCCGTCAGGCGGCCATCATCCAGAATCTGCAGCAATATATTAAAGACGTCGTGATGCGCCTTCTCAATTTCATCCAGCAGAATCACCGAATAGGGCTTGCGCCTCACGGCCTCGGTCAGCTGTCCGCCTTCCTCATACCCCACATAGCCAGGAGGAGCCCCCATCAGCCGTGAGACGGTATGCTTCTCCATGTATTCCGTCATGTCGATCCGGATCAGATGGTCCTCCGAGTCAAACAGGGCCGTAGCCAGCACTTTGGCCAGTTCGGTTTTCCCCACGCCGGTAGGACCTAGGAAAAGGAACGCCCCCACCGGACGCTTGGGATTCTTGATCCCCGCCCTCGCCCTTAGCACCGCATCGGCCACCACCTGAACCGCCTCATCCTGCCCGATGACATTCTCATGCAACACGTCGCCCAGCTTCAGCAACTTTTCCCGGTCGCCCTGCAACAGTTTCGTCAGGGGCACGCCTGACCACCGCGATACTACCTCGGCAATCTCCTCCTCGGTGACTTCTTCCCGTAACATGGACCGGTTCCCCTCGATCCCGGCCGCGGTCTTCTGAAGCGCCGCCAGTTTCTTTTCAAGGGCGGGAATCACGCCATGCCGCAATTTGGCCAGCCGGTCGAGGTCATATTTGCGTTCCGCCTCTTCGCTCTCACGCCGCGCCTTTTCCAGCTCTTCACGGACGGACTGAACCCCGGCAATCGCGCTTTTCTCATTCGTCCACTGCGCCCGCATGGTGTCGGACGCGGCCTTGAGATCAGCCAGTTCCTTGCGCAGCCCTTTCAGGCGCTCCTTGCTGCCCTCATCTTTTTCCTTCCTGAGCGCGGTTTCCTCGATTTCCAGCCGCATCACCTTGCGGGTGATCTCATCCAACTCCGCCGGCATGGAATCAATCTCCGTGCGGATGGAAGCGCAGGCCTCATCCATCAGGTCAATCGCCTTGTCTGGCAAAAAACGGTCGCTGATGTAGCGATCCGAAAGGACGGCGGAGGCCACGAGCGCCGCATCCTTGATCTGGACCCCGTGATGCACCTCAAACCGTTCTTTCAAGCCCCGCAGAATGGAAAGGGTATCCTCCACCGAGGGCGCCTCCACCAGTACCGGCTGAAAGCGGCGCTCCAGCGCGGCATCTTTCTCGATGTATTTCCGGTATTCATCCAGCGTGGTGGCGCCGATGCAATGTAACTCCCCGCGCGCCAGCATGGGCTTGAGCATGTTCCCGGCATCCGACGATCCTTCTGTTTTCCCTGCCCCCACAATGGTGTGCACCTCATCAATGAACAGGATGATCCGGCCTTCCGCGGCCTTGATCTCCGTCAGCACGGCCTTGAGCCGCTCCTCGAACTCGCCCCGATATTTTGCCCCCGCCATCAGCGCCGTCATATCCAGGGCAAAGATCGTGCGATTCTTAAGGCCCTCGGGCACATCACCCCTCAAAATCCGGTGGGCCAACCCCTCCACAATGGCGGTTTTACCGACACCGGGTTCGCCGATCAGGACCGGATTATTTTTGGTCTTCCGCGAAAGAATCCGGATGACACTGCGGATTTCCATGTCCCGCCCGATGACGGGATCCAACTTACCCTGCCGCGCCATCTCCACCAGGTCAACCCCGTATTTCTGCAAGGCTTCATAAGCCCCTTCCGGCGTGGTACTGGTCACCCGCTGATTGCCACGTACGGCGGTCAGCGCCTCCAGGAAGCGGGCGCGGTCCACCCCCAGCTCCGCCAGGATTTTGCCGGAGGGCGTCCTGTTGCCCTCCTCCAAAAAGGCCAGCAACAGATGCTCCACCGAAATGAACTCATCTTTCAACCGCTTCGCCTCATCACCCGCCTTGACCAGCAATTGATTCAGCCGCTGGGTCACATAGACCTTGCCGGCCTCCGTCGCCGCCCCCTTGACCTTAGGCAACCGGTCCAACGCCTCTTCCAGCCGGGCCCGCAATTCGGCAGGGCGCACCCCCAGTCGTTCCATTAACTTCGGCGCCAGACCGTCCTCCTGCTCCAGGAGACTTAACAGCAGATGCTCTCCATCCAACTCCTGGTGGCTGTACCGCACGGCCTTTTCCTGCGCCGCCTGCATCGCTTCCTGCGCCTTTTGCGTCAATTTGCTCAAATCAAACATAGGTCATGTCCTCTCGCTAGGGTTATCGACCTATATAAGTAGCACTAGCTGTACCAGACTATTTAAAAAAACATCATTTCACACAACATGTTTATCAATAATAAGATACGCGCTTTATACAGTAACGAATAAATTGCAAATAGAGACATAATGACGCACTTACCTGATAAGCAGCGCCATTATGTCTAGCACCCCTCACCTCAATCCTCTCCCTCAAGGGGAGAGGAAGCAGAAGAAGAGTTGATCTGTGATCGATTCCCTCGCCCCTTGAGGGAGAGGGTTAGGGTGAGGGGATTATGGCCCGCTATCAGGCGTCCAGCGACTTGTCGGATTTTGATGAGGTAATCGTTTTGAGAAGAGCCTTGAAGGCCTTTTCATCGCGGATATTCCGCAGGTCACGATCCCGACTCATCCAGTCATGATCCTGATACCCGAGTTCCACCGCCCGCCGCAAGGTCGAAAGCGATTCCTCGCGCTGGTTCAGCAAGGCCAGACTACAACCCAGATTGTACCAGATGGAGGCCTCTTCAGGCTGAAGGGTGACCAGGATCCGATCGATCCTCAACCCATCTTCATAGCGGCCGGCCCGGGTATAGATATCACCCAGCGCCAGAAGCACATCTTCATCTTCGGGCAAACGAGCGGCCACCTTCTCGAGGAAGTACATTTCCACGAGATCAGCCTCTTCAATTTCCTTCATCTCGTCTTTCATGTCTAAATCCTATCAAATCAACTGAGTTCGGTCCCGAAATTTTGACAGAATTCACAAAATGTTCAAAATGGGAGATGTGCTCTAACTTGTTTAAAATAATTTTGTTTATTTTGTTTATTCTGTCGCAGATTCTTCATGTGGTCTTGGCACCCAGTGCTTTTCTGATGTAGTCGGAGGTGCTGAACCCTTCGACCAGCTCCGTACAGACCAGGCGCCCGCCCCAGCTCTCGACCAGCTCACGTTCGGCCCGCACCCGCTCGGGTTCATAGGAGCCGCCTTTCACATGAATCTGCGGCCGCAACCGCCGGATCTCATCAAGCGGATTGTCACCCGCGAAAATGACAATCGCATCCACACAGGCCATCGCCTGAAGGGCGGCTGCCCGGAATCGTTGAGGGAAAATAGGGCGAGTGGCCCCTTTATAACGGGCCACCGACACATCGCTGTTGATTAACACCGTCAATGAGTCCCCCAACGCACGAGCCTGCTCCAGAAACCGCACATGCCCGATGTGCAGGATGTCAAAACACCCGTTTACGGTAACGGACACAGGTGCCACCGGTGATCCCGCCGCCGGGACGTCCCACCCTGCCGGAAGTGTGACCGGCGTCCGGTTTTCCGCAATTGCCGCAATGATCTCCTCTGTAAAACACCCTTCCTGGGCCGCCACCTCGACCACGCGTTCCGCCGAGGAGACAAGCGCCTCCGCATAGGCCTCAGAGGCCTTCTGCCGGTCGGCGGTCACCCAGATAAACGGCTTCAATCCGTCAAAGAATGATTTGGATTCCTGCACGGTCACGCTGGTAACCGCCGTCACCTGACGCAGGCAGGACACCATCTCCACACGGGTCTCAAGGATATTTTGCGGCCGGCCCGGCGAGCTATGTGCCGCGACCACCTCATCGGGTTCCACCACCACAATGACTCGCGCCGCCAGCAAACCGGCCTGCCGCAGGACATGCAGGTTCCCCGGCTGAAAGATATCAAAGGTCCCCGTTACGACCGCCACCGTTTCCATTGACTGCCCCCGCCAGGCTATCAATGCATCTGGGGATTTAACTTTGCCAGTATTAGCTTTCAGGGGGCTGCAATCCATGATGATCATTGTTTTCCCGCAAACCAATTCATTTAACATCGATTCACAGGATATACAGGATAAGATTAGGATGCCAAAGGGGTTTTAGGATTTTCTGATTCTTGAATTATCCTGTTCATCCTGTATATCGATGTTCATTTTCTTCTGTGAACAACTCAGCATCGTGACAACCCAACAACTACTTCTTCGCAGGCGGCACAGACCGCCCCAGCCGCTTCAGCACCTCTTGCAAATCCGACCATGCTTCCTTTTTCATCACGGGATTTCGCAGCAGATACGAGGGATGATAGGTCGGCATTAAATCAATCCCCTCAAAACTCAGCCATTTCCCGCGCAGCTGGCTGATCCCCGTCAGATTAAGCAGGCCGAGTACAGCCGTCGCCCCGAGCGCCACAATCACCTTCGGCTGAACCTCCGCAATCTGCCGCTTCAGGAAGGGAAGGCAGATGGCCATCTCTTCAGGTGTCGGCGGCCGGTTATCGGGGGGCCGGCACTTCAGGATATTGGCAATGAATACCTCTTCCCGCCGGAAGCCCATCGCCGTAATCATTTTGGTCACCAGCTGTCCGGCGCGCCCCACAAAGGCCAACCCCTGCTCATCTTCATCGGCCCCAGGGGCTTCTCCAATGAACATGAGTTCCGGCCGTTTGGCGTTGCCCTGTCCCGGCACGGTCTGGATCCGGGTTTGATGCAACGCACATTTCTTACAGCCGGCGATCTCCAAGGCAATTCGAGCCATTTCGTTTTCCATTCTGGCCGGAGCCGGTATCACGGGTTTAACCAATATGCCCGCAGGCGGCGGGGCAGGAGTTTTGGTAGGGCGAGGCGTCTCGCCGAGCCGTCCCAGACTCACCGACGCCAAACTGACCTCAATCTGAGTGATGCCATCCGCCTTCAGGCCATTCAGGTAAGCTGACGTCTGACTGAGAATTTCCGCCAGTTCCTGTCGGGGGTCAGGGCACACAGGGGGTTATCCCTTCCGGGGCAAATCAGACGGCTGCCCCTCTTTATCCAAAACCGGACGAGGCGAAACCTGCCGCATATAGAGCGGGCCGAAGGTAATATAGCCCAACACCATCAAAATCATGAATACCGCCGCCGGCACCGCAATTTTCTGGGGGCCAAACAGCACACACACCATGATCACCATGGGAATGAACAACACGGGATGCTTGGTCGGTTTGGGATACCGTACATTGGAGACCTGCAGACTGATGAAAATCAGCACCCCCACCAGGAAGAGACCCGCCACCCAGCCGGAGTTCAGGGAATACTTCTCAAACGGCTCGCTCTGGCTGATAAACACGATCATCGCCACCCACCCGGCACAGGCCGTAATCGGCAGCCCGGTATAGCCCCCCTGACCCCGGTCAGGATCATGGGCCTTGAAGCGGGCCAACCGCACCACGCCGGAGAGCACCACCACGGCCGTCATGGCCACCCGCCAGAAAATCCGCGCCGAATCCTGGGGAACCGACCCCGTCAGCATCACCACATAAATCAACACCGCCGGAGCGATGCCAAAGGCGGTCATATCCACATAGGTGTCGAGTTCCGCCCCGATTTCCGTACACCCCTTGAGCTTGCGAGCCACATTGCCATCAATCCCGTCCAGGATCATGGCCAGCATGATTAGCAGCGCCGACCACCGGTGCATCGCGCCCGCCCTCTCCATCGTTTCGTTCATGCTCTCGACGGTGACCAGAATACTGAAAAACCCACAGAGCATCGCCATCAATGTGATGGTAATCGGTATCAATTGACGCCAGGTAATCACTTGCTTCATAAGGATCCTTATTGTTTCAACCGGGCCACGACCGTCTCACCTGCACGGACCTTATCGCCCTTCTTGACCACCACATCCACATCGTCGCGAGGGAAATACATATCCAGCCGTGAGCCGAACTTCATCATCCCGATGGGCTCACCTTTCTTGACGACCTGACCGGGGGCCACCCAATAGACCACCCGCCGTGCCACCGGGCCCACGATCTGCTTCACCAGACAGGTGGTTTTGGCATTCCGGATGACAATCGAACTGTGTTGATTCAACTCGGAGGACTTCTCCTCGAAGGTGAAAAACCGCGCGCCCGGATAATACTGGGCATGCTCAATGGTCCCTTCCATCGGGGAGCGGTTCACATGGACATCGATCAGACTCAGGAAAATACTGATCCGGACCGCCTTGGTTTTGAGGAATTCCGGCTCGTCCACCTCCACCACCGCCATCACCTTACCCTCGGCTCCGGCCATGATGTCCCGCGGCTCAGGCGAAGGAATGCGCACCGGATCCCGGAAGAATACCAGCAAATAGCCCACCAGAATAACCGTAACTATCCCGCTGAATACAAACGCTTTACGCCACGACACCCGCGTCAGACGCAACAGGCCGCACAGCAATCCCCCCAGCACCAACACCGCAATGACAAACGGAATAATCTCTAGTCTAAACGCCATAGTTAAACTCCTTTTCAGCCGTTAATATTGACCGAGAAAGAGGTATAAAGTCAATCTCACAGAATATCCCGAAAAAAGAACGGGACCCCCGTTCCGGAGTCCCGTTCTACACATCAGCTGTTCCGCGAACTTAGACCAGGCCCTGGTCAATCATCGCATCGGCCACCTTGACGAAACCGGCAATATTGGCACCCAGCACATAGTTCCCAGCGTCCCCATATTCCTCCGACGCCGCATAGGCGTTGGCATGGATCGACTTCATGATGCCATTCAGTTTCTGGTCCACTTCCTCACGTGACCAGGACAACCGCATCGAATTCTGGGACATTTCCAGACCTGAGGTCGCCACCCCACCGGCATTGGCCGCCTTGCCCGGCCCGTACATGACCTTGGCCTTCAGGAAGACTTCCACGCCATCCGGGTCGGTCGGCATATTGGCCCCTTCGGCCACCAGCTTGCAGCCGTTCTTCAGAAGCGTCTTCGCATCCTCCCCTGAGATTTCGTTCTGCGTCGCCGACGGGAAGGCGCAGTCGCACTTGATGCTCCAGGGCCGCTCGCCATCCTTGTACTGGCAGCCGAACTTGTCCGCATAGTCCTTGATTCGGCCCCGCTTGACGTTCTTCAACTCCATGATGAAGGCCAGCTTCTCAGCGGTGATGCCCGTGGGATCAAAAATCGTACCATTGGAGTCGGACACCGACACGCACTTGCCACCCAGCTGGTTGACCTTCTCGATGGTGTACTGCGCCACGTTGCCGGAACCGGAAACGGCACAGACTTTACCCTTCATCGAGTCGCCGCGTTTCGCCAGCATCTCCTGGGCGAAATAGACCGCGCCATACCCGGTCGCCTCGGGACGGACCAGCGAGCCACCCCACTTGAGCCCCTTGCCCGTCAACACGCCGACGAACTCATTCTTAATGCGCTTGTACTGACCGAACATGAACCCGATTTCACGCCCGCCTACCCCGATATCGCCGGCCGGAACATCCGTATCTCCACCCACATGACGATACAACTCAGTGATAAACGACTGACAGAACCGCATCACCTCGTTATCGGATTTGCCCTTGGGATCAAAATCCGTGCCACCCTTACCGCCGCCCATGGGGAGCGTCGTCAGCGAGTTCTTGAAGATCTGCTCGAACCCGAGAAACTTGATGATGCCCAGGTTGACCGAGGGATGGAAGCGCAGGCCGCCCTTATAGGGACCAATCGCGCTGTTGAACTGCACACGGAACCCGCGGT
Source organism: bacterium (assembly GCA_037128595.1). Lineage (NCBI taxonomy): Bacteria > bacterium. The sequence continues at coordinate 83,540 of JBAXWB010000010.1, read as the reverse complement.
TGACCATGAATCGGCCCTTGTCATCCTGCCAGGGTACCCGGAACATGATCACCCGCTCCGGCTCCACAATACGCTCGAGAATCGCATGATCCTGATACTTCTTGTGCCGTTCCACCACCGGGGCAACGGATTCCATCACCTCAGTAACGGCCTGGATGAATTCCAGCTGCTCTGAATTCTTACGCTTCGTCTGCTCCAACACGCTTTCCACATACTTGTTCATTTACGCTCTCCTCTAGGTTTATACGGCACTTGATTGCCGTAATATAGGTCTTGCGAAAACTTGTAGCAAAGCTAATAGTGCCATATATCAGACAATTCAAGCGGCCCTTTTGCCGTATTATTTCCAAAGCGAACTTATTCACGAGTGATGCGATGACGAAAAAAGAAAAGACCGGCCTAGCCATCCTGAAGATCTTGAACGATAATGTGAACCCGATCGGGGCGGCAAAAATACGGGGCGCCCTGTTATCAGCGGGAATGGATGTCCAGCCCCGGACCATCCGGTTCCATCTGCTGGCACTTGACCGGACGGGACTCACCACCCAGGTGAGCCGTCGCACCGGGCGGCTGATCACCGACAAGGGGAGAGAGGAACTGGCGCATGCCAATATTGTGGACAAGGTGGGAGTGGTCGCCTCCCGCGTGGATAACCTTGTCTACCGGATGTCATTCCGCCCCTCCTTGAATTCAGGAACGGTGGTGATCAACATTTCACTGATTCAACCGGAACACCTCTCGCGCGCCCTGAACGAGATGAAGCTGGTCTTCCGCCACAATCTCGCCATCAGTCCCAGGATCATGATCGCCCGGCCCGGTGAAGCCATTGCCGGCACCATTGCCCCAAAAAACTATATTTCGATCGGCACGGTGTGCAGCGTCACCATGAGTGGGGCCCTCCTCCACGAAGGGATTCCCGTCAAAGCCCGGTTCAGCGGATTACTGGAGATCCGGAACCGGATCCCGATCCGGTTCGTGGAACTGATTGAATACAGCGGCACCACCCTCGATCCGCTGGAGATTTTCATTCAGGCTAATATGACCCGGGTCAGGGATGTGATCCTGACCGGCAATGGCATCCTCTGCGCCGGGTTCCGGGAAATCCCGACAGCGGCGCTGGATGACGCACGGGCTATCGCCCGCAAGATGCGGCTGATGGGACTGGGCGGGATCGTGGAATTAGGGCCGCCTAACCAGCCGGTACTCGGGGTGCCCGTCTCGGAAGGGCATGCCGGCCTCATCGTCTACGGCGGCCTGAATCCCATCGCCCTGCTGCGCGAATCGGGACTCCCCGTCATCATCAAATCCATGGCCGGGCTTGAGAACTATGCGTCGCTCAGGACCATCGAGGAATATCAGCGGAAAAAAGAACCATAAACGGCCCTTACTTGATGAGGCGGTCCAATCCCTCAAACGGATTCACGATAGGGGAGGGCTTCAAGTGGGACTCGGCCGCCGGGCCATCGCCCATGGACCGCAAACTGTCGGGGGCATGCTCATCATCATGACAATAAATGCAAAGTAACTCCCAGTTACTGCCATTGGGCGGATTGTTGTCGTGATTAAAATCCTTGTGATGCACCGTCAACTCGCGCATCCGCTTGCCCTCAAATTCCCGGCCACAGCGGCCGCAGACATGCGGAAACAACTTCAAGGCCCGCATCCGGTAGCCTGCCTGACGGGCTTCCATCTCCCGCCGCAACTCATTGTGTAATTGATTTTGCCGCTCGGTTTTCATCAGCCCCCGCCCCCTTCCCGGGCACGCAGGACGCGGGCAGGCAGTCCAACCGCAACCACTTTGGCCGGCAGACTCTCGGTCACCACCGCGCCCGCCCCCACAATCGTGCCTTCCCCGATGTTGCACCCATCCTGCACAATCACCCCGGCCCCGATCCAGGCCTCAGGCCCGATAAAGATCCCTTTGGCCGTCCGCTTCTGATCCATCACCGAGGTATCCGACCTCGAGAAATCATGCCCGCCTCCCACAATATAGCTATAGGCTGCAATCAACACCTTCCGCCCGATCTCCACCCGGTCTGAAGAGGCAATATCACAGTTAAAGCCGATATTCACATCGTCACCCAGCACGATATCCCCATTCTTGCAGTGCAGAATCGTATTGCGCCCGATAAACACCCCCGAACCGATCACAATGCCGGTATTGGCGTCCCCTTTGGCATCCAGCAGACAATTGTCATCAATCACCACATTGTCGCCGATGATAATTTTCTTGGGGTGCCGTAGGACAATATTGGCCCCGAACACGACATTCCGCCCGCATTTTTTAAGCAGGCGCGGATACAGCGCCTTGCGCAGGACCAACCCCAGCGCCCCGGGAATCGTGGAGCATAACAGGATGATGACTTCATACTTCATCAACGTCAACCAGCTCCCCCGCCCGATCACCAGCGCCAGGTACTTCTGCATCGGGGAGAGATTGCTCCGCACCAACTGCTGCTGGATATCCAAAATTTCATGTGGTTCTGACATAGCCGGAATAATGGCAACCTGCCCCCCCGCCGTCAAGAGTCGATGCCCGCCCCCTTCATTTGCGCATTGATTATTAACTATAGCTATACTATAGACGTTTCATCAAAACTATCTCACACTTCCTGCAGGGCCTCGCCTGGGCCTCTTGCTGGCCTAACGCCTTCCAGTCCGCCCGGGAGGGCCAGCCTATCCCCCTCCTGCTGGGCGCCTTCTGCGCCCTGATGCCGGACACCCTGGATCACTGGATTTCCCCGTATCTCAAAAAACCCGACATCCACATCGTCCCCGACCCCGGATCACCGGCACCCCACATGATTGCCGAAGCCCTTGCCCTCGCGGTATCACAATCACATCGCCTCGGCAGGAAGCTCCTTCTGGAATGTTATCCCATCCCTATCGGGCCCGGCCAATGGATCCCCTATACCCTCCATTTTGACAGCACCGGCCGGCAACTCTCCGTCAGGCTGGCCGGTCCCTCCCCCAGTAACGCTATCCATCCCGCTCCCGCCCGTCTGGCGACCGACCCCACCACCACCGTGGCTATTCATAGCCAGCCCGTCACCTTACAAACCGAACCGCTGGCGGACGGACGGGTCTTAATCACCGTCACGCCCTGGCAGCAAGCGTGGTCCCACAGTCTCATGATCGGACTCGCCCTGGGCGCCCTGGCGGCGGGACTCTGGGGCTGGCCGGCCGGAGCCATTGCCAGCGGGGCCTATGCCTGGCATGTCTTCACCGAGCAATGGGGCTTTACGGGTTCAGCCCTGTTCTGGCCCTTCCATCGCAAACGCCGGCCAGGCTTTCAATGGATACCGCCCCGGCACCAGCGGATGGCGGAGGTAGCCCTGTTGTGGCTTGCCCTCCTTCTGATCGCCGGGAATATCATGCGAACCGCTACCCCCGCAATCGAAGGGCCCTCGCTTCTGCAATTACTCCTGTTCGGGGGCGCCATTCCGCTTGCCATAGTGGCCCGCTTCCGCTTGAATCCGTGAAATGAGCATATTAACCGGAAAAACTAAGATCACGTTCAAGCCATCTGAAATTCCTGTGATGGATGTCATGCAGGGGGCGTCGCGCTGGGAAACCAAGGTGCATAAACACGGACTGGTGGCCCTGGTCGACGTCATGCCCCGGCTGGTCCCTGAAGGCAAAACCGCCGACTCCGCCATTGTGCAGGCCGCCCGGGTCTCCTATGGCGAGGGCACCAACAAGATCACGGAGGACCGCTCCCTGATCCGCTACCTCTTGCGCCATCAACATACCAGCCCCTTTGAAATGGTGGAGTTCAAGTTCCACCATGTCATGCCGATTTTCGTGGCCCGGCAGTGGATCCGGCACCGGACGGCCAGCCTGAACGAATACAGCGCCCGCTACTCGATCGTAAAGGACCGCTTCTACCGGCCCGTCATGAGCAGTCTCCGGCAACAGAGCAAGACGAACAAGCAGGGCGGCACGGAACCGCTTGACGACCTGACCGCCGCGGAATTCTCCCAGTATCTGGACGCCACGGAAACGCACTTCAAGGACTATCAGCAGCTTCTGGATAAGGGCGTGGCCCGCGAACTGGCCCGCATCGGGCTCCCCCAGAACCTCTACACGGAATGGTACTGGAAAATCGACCTGCACAATCTGCTCCATTTTCTCAAATTGAGGATGGACGTCCATGCTCAATTGGAGATCCGGGAATACGCCAAAGTCATGTTCGACATGATCAAGCCGATTGTGCCCATGACCATCGAGGCCTTCGAAGATTATCAGTTGGGCGCCGTCACCTTGACCCGTCTGGAAGTCGAAGCCATGCGATCCGGTGCCCCGCTCGTCAGTGATAACAAGCGCGAACAAGCCGAGTGGGAAGAGAAACGCCGCACACTGGGCCTCAAAGCCGAATAAGACCCCATCGTCTTACCCGAAACTCATGTACTGGCCCTTGGGACCGGTGAGCGTGTCATCCCATTTCTTCGGCTTTGAGGCGCCGATCGTCTTGATTTTCTTGGATGACATCAGGGCGGCCTTGCCATCACGCCCGGCCACCGGCAATGAGGTCGTGTCAAATTCCTGCTGCCGAATCGCCGTCGTCTCGGGCACATCGTACTGCACATAGAGGGTCGGCACCTCCTGGTCCGAAAAAAACAGGATATGCGCCCCCCTGGGAATACAGCGGTATTCACGGTTGGTCACCAGGGTGCTGGCGAACCGCTTGATCCGCGCGAACCCGTCTTCGTTATACACCACCGTCAGGATCCGGTCCCGGTCAAGGATGGCACTGTGAATCAGTCCGGCATCCACAAACAACTTGTCGGGCGGCGGCACCGCCTTATACCGGCCATCCTTCCACACCAGCAACAGCTTATCCAGCGAGGAGCACTCGAATAACGGGGTGCCCGCGATTTTATAGCCCAGATAACCCTTGGCCTTATCCAGATTGATGGTCAATTCAGAAGCCGTGAGCTCACGGACCTCCACCGCCTGAAAACGCTTCATCTGGGTCAGGCGCGGGAAGCTGGCCCCGTATTTCTTCTGGAGCTGCCTCAAATACCGCACGGCATAGCCGATCAGGTTGGCCATATTCTCCCGTGACTCAGCGAGCGCTACGCGCAACGCCTCCATCTCCTGCTGATTCTTCGACACATCAAACAACGAAATGCGCCGGATCGGTATGCCCAGCAGCAACTCGATATCGGCATGGGTGAGATCACGCTGAAGCTGTGAAAGGAACGGCTCCAGCCCGGCCCGCACCACCTGCTCAACCTCTTCGTGGCTCTCACAGCTCTCGATGGGCGTGTAGAGCCGGTTCTGGACAAAAACCTGGACCAGCGTCTTGCGGTGCAACTCCTCGGTCAGCTGTTTCTGCTGAACCTTCAGCCGCCGCTTGAGCAACTCCAACAGCCGGTCGGTATTATACTGGAGGACCTGCTCCACATCCATTTCGGTCGGCCGGCCGGCCCGGATGACCATGATGCGGCTGGCCACCTGGACCTCGCACTGGGTGAACGCATAGAGGGTCGCCACGGCCCGCGTTGCATCCTCCTCAGGCTGCAATTGGATCTCCACCTCTACCGCGCCCGCCGTGTAATCGCTGATACTCCGGAGCTTGACCTTCCCCTTGCGCGCCGCCTCTTCAATGGAGGCAATCAGGGAATCGGTGTTGGTCCCGAATGGCACCGAGCGCACCACCAGGGTCTGGGCGTCACGGATCTCGATCGTCGCCCTGACACGGACATAGCCCCTGCCCTTGTCATAACCGGACACATCCATCACGCCGCCTTGCAGGAAATCGGGATAGACCTCAAAGGGCCGCTTCTGGAGGATCGCCACCTGGGCCTCAAGCAGTTCATTGAAGTTATGCGTCAGGATACGGGTGGACAACCCGACCGCGATCCCCTCCGCCCCCAGCAGGAGTAATAACGGGATGCGCGCCGGCAGGGTCACGGGCTCTTCCTTGCGGCCATCATAGGAGGGCACGTAGTCGGTCAAATCCGTATCAAACAGTTCCTCGCGAGCCAGCGGGGTCAGCCGGCATTCAATATAGCGGGAGGCCGCCGCCGGATCGCCGGTAAAGACATTCCCGAAATTCCCCTGCCCCTCAATTAAATACTGCTTGTTCGTCAGCGTCACCAAGGCATCGGCAATCGAGGCATCCCCATGGGGATGAAACTGCATGGTATAGCCGACGATATTGGCGACCTTGATAAACTTTCCGTCATCATTCTCATTCAGCGAATGAAGGATCCGGCGCTGAACCGGCTTCAGCCCGTCCTCAATGTCCGGAATGGCCCGATCGCGGATGACATAGGAGGCATAGGTCAGGAAGTTGTCGTTCACCAACCGTTTGAGAGGACCGTCATCCACTGCGGCAATATCCCGGATCACGACACGGCTCGGCAGGCCATGCCCGCCAACCGCTTCGCCCGGGGTCACCGGGGTCGACAGTTCATCTCCACTAAATAATTCCGGCTGCTCACTCATCTATGTTCTGTCCGTCCTCTGCCCTCTGCTCACTGCCTACTGCCCTCTGCTCACTGCCTACTGCCCACTTCCTACTCCGCCTCCATCACCAGGTTATCCATGATGTACTGCCGCCGTTCCGGTGTATTACGCCCCATGTAGAAACTCAGGATGGCAGGAATGCTGTGCCGGTTTTCCACCAGCACCGGCGTCAACCGCATATCGGGCCCGATAAACTGCTTGAACTCCCCGGGCGAGATCTCGCCCAACCCTTTGAACCGGGTCACCTCAGCCCCCCGCCCGATCTCTTTCACCATCGCATCGCGTTCCTGCTCGGAGTAGCAATAGACCGTTCGCTTGGCATTCCGCACACGGAACAGCGGCGTCTCCAGGATGTAGACATGGCCCCCATTCACAATCGGCTCGAAGAATCGCAGGAAAAAGGTCAGCAGCAGGTTACGGATATGCAGCCCGTCCACATCGGCATCGGTCGCCAGAATCACCTTGTTGTACCGGATCCGCTCGGGGGATTCCTCGACATCCAGACTGCGCATGAGGTTATAGAGTTCCTCGTTCTTGTACATCACGTCGCGGTTGAGTTCACAGGTGTTGAGCGGCTTACCGCGCAAGGTGAAGACCGCCTGGCTGGAGACATCCCGGCAACTCGTGATCGAGCCGGCGGCCGATTGACCCTCGGTGATGAACAACATCGTCCCTTCGCCCGTCCCGTCACCCTTGTCGAAATGGATCTTGCAGTCCTTCAACTGGGGGACGCGGATGGAGGTGGCCCGGGACCGCTCGCGCGCCATCTTCTTGATGGACTGCAACTCCTTGCGCAGTTTGACCGTCTCCTCAATCTTCAGGATCGCCTTTTCGGCGGCCTTCGGGTCACGGTGCAGCAGATCCACCACCACATCCCGCACCTGCTGCACCAGTTCACTCCGGATTTCCGTGTTGCCGAGTTTGTTCTTCGTCTGCGACTCGAAGACCGGATCCTTCAGCCGGATGGCCATGGACCCCGCCATCCCCTCACGGACATCATCCCCCTCGAATTTCCCCTTGGAATATTCATTGAAAGCCTTGACCAGCCCTTCGCGGAAGGCGCTCAAATGCGTCCCGCCATCGCTGGTGTATTGCCCGTTCACAAAGGACAGGAAGACTTCTTCAAACCGGTTGGTATGGGTGAAGGCCAACTCCAGGGTCTTGGAGCGGTAATGCAGGATGGGATAGAGCGCCTCATCGCCCACCTCATCCTCGACCAGATCCCGGAGCCCTTCCTTGGAGACAAATACGGCCCCGTTCAGCTCGATCTTCAAGCCGGCATTCAGATAGGTATAGAGCTGGGTCCGCCGCTTCAGATGCTCCGGCAGGAAAACGACTTTCCCGAAGATCTCCGGATCCGGCTCGAACACCACCAGCGTTCCATCGGGCTCATCCGTCTTCCCCTTGGATTCATTGATCAGCTTCCCGCGCTTGAACTCCGCCGCCGAGAACTCCCCGCCGCGATGACTGCAGACCCGGAAGGCCACCGACAGCGCGTTGACCGCCTTGGTACCCACGCCATTCAGGCCCACACTGAACTGGAAGACATCGTCGTTGTATTTGGCGCCGGTATTGATCCGCGACACGCATTCCACCACCTTGCCCAGGGGAATGCCGCGGCCGTAATCCCGGACGGTCACCCGCGTGCCCTCGACCGCCACCACGACGCGAGTCCCGAAGCCCATGATGAACTCGTCAATCGCATTGTCCATCACCTCCTTGACCAGCACATAGATGCCGTCATCGTAATGGGTCCCATCCCCCACGCGCCCGATATACATCCCGGTCCGCTTGCGGATATGCTCCAACGACGAGAGCGTCTTGATCTTGCTCTCATCATAGTTATGTTTCTTTGCAACGCTCATAAGGTGGAAGGCCGCGCATTGTACCGATTTCAGGGAGGAAAGCAAAAAAGAACGGGGAAGGCTCAGAAAGCCAGAATAATGCCCTTTGAGCGGCATCCTCACAAGGTGGCGTTCGCCGTCCCTGGCGAACGCATGGGAACTAGGCGGCGGAACGCGGGGTCACCATGCGCAGATTGGCGACCTTGAGCACCTTCTCGTTGCTCACGAGGTTGATGGCGGCCTCGAGATGGGTGAGGACTTCCGGCGGTATGCCGTTAACCTTCGCTGCCTTCTTTTGCAGACCACGCAGGGCGGTAAGGATTCCCGTCAGCTGATCCTGCGCAGGTTTCTCCGCCTCCCTATACGCCCGTAACTCCTTCTGGCGCAGGGTCCCCGCCAGGGCCGTCTTCTGCAGGCCTTCGAGTGCGGTTCGCTTCGAGGGCTCAAGATCCTTGCCGCGCAACGCGTTTTCGATCCACATCAGATCGCCGATGTCGGAAAGGTCGGGAATAGAGCCTTTCACGTTCTTCCCCAACCACTCCGGATGGCACTGGCTGACCCAGTCGTAGATGTGGAGGTAATTATAGAGGGAAGACCGGCCAAGATCGAGTCGCTGGTGCGCGTAATCTTCCATGTCCTTGTGTTTGAGCGCGGCGTAGAGGCTACGATCCCTCACATCCGCGAGTTGCCTGGCGATGAACAGGTACATGAGTTGCGCCCGCTTCAGGTTGCCCTTCAACACGAACGTCACCTCCAGTGCTTCCTGCGCGAGATTCACCGGCTTCCCAGACTTCGTCACTCCCGTTCCCTTGCTTGCCATATCGCCTCCTTATCATTTGCCCTTCTTTTACGCCATATTGCCGCACTTTTTCTAGGAAATTCGGGAATCCAGTCCAGTTGACTGGATTGACACTAGCGAGGCAGACACACTTAGATCAACTATTCAGGGCGGTAGGTATACTCAGGGTTTTCTACTGGGCTTCCCGTAAATTGCCGTACCCTCTGCCACTCGACGCACACCTTTTGAGGCACTCGCAGCATTATATTCATTTACAGGCAATCGGATATTTCGCCTTTTCCCCTTGCCCCCCACAGTCTGGCGTGCAACCAGCCATTTTGAGAGGGAGGCTTGACTTTCCCCGGATTTTGCACCCCGCAAAAGCCCTTCAACGCTTATATCCTCATCCAAATCGGGCCAATGGAGCCCTGATCCACGCCCAATCAAGCGCCACCGCTGAAGCTCCGCCCGGGTTCCATGTAATAACCGCGGATACCACGCCAACGGCACGCTTAATACACGACCATCAGAAAGATCCACGATCAGGCTTTCGTCATCTACTACGACTTTTTCCGCAGTCAGGCCCGGCATCTCAAGCGTTGAAGTATTCATTCCATTTCTCCATCAGAAGCGATTCATGTATAGCAACCAGGCGACATAATTTCGTTATTTCATGCCCGCTGAATCCCCCACTACGCTCTAAACGGACAGGATTAATCCAAAACTTTGACACACAATTCTCCCGCTCAATATGGACATGAGGAGGCTCCCCATGATCGCTTGCGTAAAAGAAAAACCGATATGGTCCAATAATTAGTACAGTCGGCATTGCAGTCTAACCTATATTTAAATCTTACTGAATTATGCGGCTTGCCTTAATCGGCGTCAATGAAAGTTTTTTACCTTAGTCCTTGCAGATATCCTGACCCTATTCCGCCCCCCCAGGGTCTCTCGTTTTGGCTTATTTCGGCTCTCCGGATGCGACGGAGCGCAGCCCTCCATTGTGAAAACACCTGATATTTTCATGATTTCAATTCTTAATGGAGGGTTTCGCTCTGTCGAAACCAGTGCCAAAAGGGCCAAAACAAAAGACCCTGATTCCGCCCCCACACCTGCGGGCTTTAACCTTGAGACTGATTCAAGCCCCTGATAGTCTGACCGCGATTTGACAAGGAGATAAGGATAACAAAGCCACAGTATACCGATGCAACAAGAGGTCGACTAAGAACAGGTAAACAGTCCGTTCTAAATATTTAAGCGTTGAAAATGAAGAAAAATTTAAACGATGAATTTGTGCCGGCTCGAAAGCACGCGAGCATTACAACAGGGGAAGTCATCCGCATGCTCCGTGAACTGAAGGGGTGGACTCAGGAAGAGCTTGCTAAAAGATCAGGGGTACACGCCAAAAATATCAGTACGCTTGAAAATGACCGGATTGACATCGGGAAAAAGCGGGCGGAACAGTTGGCTAAAGCCTTTGGCGTTCATCCTGCCATCATTATGTTTCCTGAATATGAATCCGCCCTGATTGGAAAAGCCGCATAGAGACTCATCATCATATGCCCTCCTTTTACGCCATATTGCCGCACTTTTTTTAGGAAATTCGGGAATCCAGTCCAGTTGACTGGATTGACAATGGCGAGACAGCCCCACCCCCATCGGCTATTCAGGGACTATCCCTTGCCACCGATACCCTTTGAGATCACATCCAAGGTGGCGTTCGCCGTCCCTGGCGAACGCATGGGCGATTGATGGGCATCCTATCGGCCTTCAGCCGCCGGGGACGTCGGCTGCCACCATGGAAAATTCTAGGCTTTGCTCTTGGGCATCTTCGGCTTCCGGGAAACCGCTTTCCTGCTAACTGCCTTTTTCTTTTTTGGCTTGAGCACCGCCTTCACCTGCCTCTTAACGGGCGGACTGGGCGCCAGCGGCGCCTCCGGCTCTCCCACCATTTCGATGCCGAACACATTGCCGACTTCCTCGCTGTCGAGCACCGCCTCCGTGTCGGCCCCCTTACCCGTGGTCAGCGCTTGAACCGCCCCTGACTGGCTGACCAATTCCTTGTGATCCACATGCCGCAACAGGAACAGCAACTCGGGTTTCTCGTCCAGCCGAGCGCCCACCCCATATAGCACCGCGGCCACATGCTTGCACATCTCCGCCCAATCAGGACAGGAACAGTCCAGGTCGATTTCCGAAGGCGCCGGGAAAAGCCCACCGGCCTTATTCGTCATCACGCCCATCACCCGCTCGGACAGCTTGCCCGACAGCAGTTCCATCAGGGAGCCAATGGAACCGGCGCACTCCTGACGCAAACGGCCCCACTGCTTCTTTGCCACCGGCTTGATGCCGATCTTGATCTTGTATAACGAACTGCCGCTCACCAGGGCCTCAATCTGGCCGCGCTGGATATCGAGATGCAACACGGACCCATTCCGGACATAGGAGCGCCCACGCGGCAATCGATTTGAATAGTCACTGTAGGATTCAAGGTTCTCACACCACGCCTTTCCCCAGAAGGTCCGGGCGATGGTTTTGCTGTTCAGCTGAACCGGCTGATGAGCTCCCCCCTTTTTCAACAGCTTCGCGGCCGCCTTGGCCGCCTTTTCCTTCCGCACTGCCACCGGCACATAAGGCGGATACATATCATAGCGGCTATAACTGGTTCGTCCCCATCGGCTCATTTTTAACTCCTTTTCCTAAAAAACTGTTTTACGGATTTCTCTCATTTCCTCAATTAGTTGAAGTCTTCTCTTCCCGCGCGATCAATATCGAGCGAGACAAATTTTATCAGTTCGTCGTTGCTCATTTCAGTCAACCTGACCTCACCGCCCTCCCCATCCACCACGTCGCGCGCCAGCGCGGCTTTTTCTTCAAGCATGGCGTCGATCTTTTCCTCGAACGTGCCCCGGCACACGAATTTATGTACCAGCACGTTCCGCTTCTGGCCAATCCGAAAGGCGCGGTCGGTGGCCTGATTCTCAACGGCCGGGTTCCACCAACGGTCAAAATGAATGACGTGCGAGGCCGCCGTCAGGTTCAACCCCGTCCCGCCGGCCTTGGTGGTCAGGACAAAAAAGGGCGGCCCCTCCTCGGCCTGAAAGGTCTCGACCAACCGACGCCGGTCTTTGACGGGCACCGCCCCGTGGAGAATCAGGCCCGGTCGCCTGAATACCTCGGCCAGACACGCCGCCAACGGCTGCGTCATCTCCTGGAATTGAGTAAACACCAGCACCTTTTCCTGCCGCAGCGCAATCTCGGAGACCAGTTCACGCAAACGCAGGAATTTACCGCTCTCGTCGTGAGCGTACGTCTGATCGCGCAGCCAATGCGACGGGTGATTACAAATCTGCTTGAACCGCATGATGTAGCCCAGCACCAGACCGCGGCGGGCGATCCCGTCGACTTCCTCGAGCTTCGCCTTCATTTCCCGCACCGATTGCTCGTAGAGGGCCGCCTGTTTTCGTGACAACGGGCAATAGGCCTTGACCTCCGTCTTGTCCGGGAGATCCGCAATAATCCGCTTGTCGGTCTTGAGCCGGCGCAGGATATAGGGGCGCACCAAGGTCCGTAAGGCACCCAGCCCCCCGCTACTTCCGGAACTCGCCTTGAGGTAGTCACTAAACCGCTTGGCGGAGCCCAAAAGGCCCGGATTGAGATAATCAAAAAGAGACCACAGGTCTCCCAACCGATTTTCGACAGGGGTTCCGGTGAGGGCAATCCGATGCGAGGCGCGGAGCTCTTTCACCGCCTTGGTCTGGCGTGCGGCCGGATTCTTGACCGCCTGCGCCTCATCCAGCACCGCCAGATCCCACTCCTGTTGGCGCAACTCCTCCCAGCGCGCCACCATCCCATAGGTCGTCACCACCAGATCGCAACCCTTAATCGCCGACGCCACATCCTTCTGAACCCGCCGCCACTCATCGGGAGGCATATCCGAGGGGTGGAGAATGCGTGCGTTGAGGGACGGCGCAAACCGTTTGATTTCAGCCTGCCAATTCGCCATGAGCGAAGCTGGCGCCACCAGGATACTGGATTTCGCGGAGTTGGGACGCCCCTCATGTTTCCGGGCTGCCAGCAAGCCCAGAACCTGGATCGTTTTACCCAATCCCATATCATCGGCTAGGCAGGCTCCCAAGCCCAGCGTGTTCATAAACTTCAGCCATTCCACCCCGGTCTGCTGATAGGGCCGCAGGACATGTTCCAACCCGTGCGGGATTTTCGCGTGTCCCAGACGCGTGGGATCACGAAGGTTGGCCAAGGTCTCATCCAGCCAGGCTCCCGCCTGTAGCCCCAGCCAAGGCTGGGACTCGGGCGCCTCATCCTGACCGGAGGCCGCCCCGCCCTCAACGCCCGATAGCATCCGCAAGGCATCGCCAAAGGAGACGCCGCCCGCCGCTACCTTCTCGGCCTTTTTCCATTGCGCCAACGTTTCACTCAACTTCTCTGCGTCAGCCTCCACCCACCGGCCCCGGATCATCACCAGCCCACTGGAGGCCTCCATCAGGGCTTTCCATTCTTCCGGGGTCAGGGGATCGCCCCCTAGCGTCGCCTCCACACTGAAATCCAACAGGGCATCCCGCCCGAGGCCACCCTTGCGCTTTTCCCCAACCCGGACACTCACCACGGGCCGGGCCGGTCGGTTGCCGCCCCACCGGTCCGGCATACGGACCACTACCCCGTTTTCTTCAAAAAGCGGAATCTCTTTAAGAAACTGAAACGCCTGCTCCGGATGCCAGGCCAGTGGCTTGAAAAGGCTTCCACTCTCCACCAGATTCTTCACCCACTTGCTTTTCTCGGCAGAGCGATAGACGGGCGTCAACAGCTTCAACAGCGCATCCTGATTGCCTTGATCGGCCTGTTCGCGGAGTGCCTGCCCAAGGGGCCGATGCTGAATCTGCCCCCCTGCCGAAACCCCACTGGAATACGTTGCTAGAAACGCGAACGGGAATACGGCGTTCTTGGGGTTTTCAGCCAGGTGAAAACAGACCCGCCCTACCATCCGCCAGAGGGGGCTCAGCCCCTTTAAATAGGCTTCCACGCCCCCGGCACGACGCCCCGCCTCAAGCCGCGTTCCCTCATCCAGAACCAGCCAGAGCGCCTTGAGCACCTCTACCGACAGATATTCGCCTCCTACCATTGGTGGAGCTTGATCCACTAACGCCGTCAACTCAGACTCAGATGGAAGCGCCGTCAACCGGTCTAACCCCTCTGTTTCCGGCCTGTGGCAGAACCGGGTGAGATAGAGTCGGGCGAACTTCCGCCAGAAGGCGGGAACCGCAGGCAACTGCGTCTCCAATTCACGGGAGGCCAGATGCAGAAGTCCAGCGGTTACCCCGCCGGAAAATGCAGACGCCACACGATCCGCAGCCACCTCGACCGGCCATAGGTCCCCATCATGGATACTCCACGTGAGGTGGCCGTGTGGATTCAGCGCAAGGGTCGGATACTCAGGCGGTGCAGTCATGGCCCCTCAGAACTTCGGCTTTTTCCGGTGTTCGGCCAGCAGGGTCTGCAACACCTCAAAGCGGCGGGCATCGATTTCGCCGGACGCGAGGGCGGCCCGGAAGGCACAATTGGGCTCGCGGTTATGCTGGCAGTCCCGGAACCGGCACTGGCCCTGGAGCGGCCGCAACTCCCGGAACCCGTCCTCAATCTGTTCACGCGTCAGGTGCGTGAGGCCAAACGCCTGCAGGCCGGGACTGTCGATCAGCGCCCCCCCGCCCGGCAGGTCATACCAGCGGGCATGGGTCGTGGTGTGTTTGCCGCTGTTAAGCGCTTCGGACACGATGCCCGTCTTGCCCCCCGCCTCGGGCACCAGGGCATTCAGCAGCGTCGTCTTGCCCATCCCCGACTGACCGACCAGGATCGAAATATGACCGGATAAATGACTGCTTAACGTGTTAAGCAGCCCATCTTGAGCGCTGACCTCCAGTACCGGATGGCCCAGCCGCGCAAAAGGGGCAAGCAACTCACGGCCACGTGGAAGGTGGGTGACGAGATCGCACTTGTTCAGCACGATCAGACCGGTCAGGTTCTGGGATTCCACCGCACACAGGCAACGCATCAGGAGTTCGTCACTGAACCCCGGTTCCGTCGCCGCCACAATCACCACCTGCGTGACGTTGGCCGCAATCAGTTTCTCCTTAAAAAGATCCGCCCGGTACAGGAGACTGCGCCGGGGACAGAGGACATTGATGACGCCCTGGGTATCACTCGAAGCCTCCACCTCCACTTCGTCCCCGCAGGCATACAGGCTCTTCTTGCCGCGCGGGGAACACATCAGGAGGCGGCTGGCGCCCGGTCCGGTTTCGTCGATCCGGACCTCATACTGGCGCCCGTAGGCCGCCACGATGCGCCCTTTGAGCGCGGAACTGGTTTGAGACATCATGTACGTGCATTATAGTCTGGCGGGTTTCCCAACGCCAGAGGTATTCCCTGTCACCCCGATTAGCCCCGTCTTGATTTAAAGCAACATCAGGATTTTAGACAAAATTTACAGAATGTTCAAAATGGAGAAAGATTCCTGGTTTCGACCTATAAAAATATTTTGTGTATTTTGTTCATTCTGTCAAATTCCTGAGGGCTTAAGGCAGAAATTTACCGCGTTTCAACTTCTCCGGCAGATAGGTATCCAGTACGTAGTTCAACCCGTGCTTGGCAAAGGCCTGCTGTTCCACACGTACCCCCATCTTCAGCATCTGGTTGAGCGTATCCTGCCACTCCTTGTGGTGCTTGATGAAGGGATCGTTCTTCAGGGCATCCTTCGCCCGCTTGATATCCACTTCTTCCAGCGGATGAGTGGCATCCTGCAAACCGAAGTCCAGGATGTCCTGCGGGGTGACCCCCAGGTAATGCGCCTGGGGCACACAGAAGAACTTGTTGATGTGGGCGGCCTGCCCGGACCCCACCTTCAGGGTCCGGTAGATGTTGCAATACCCATAGGGGTCCCCGTCGGTAAACACCAACACCGGCAGCTTGCGGTCGTCAGCCAGGCGCCGGATAAACCGCCGGCAGGCCCGGGTGGGCACGCCGCTCATGGAAATGAGCACACACTTGGCCGTTTCATAATAGCGGTGATGCACCAGACGCTGAAAGAGGGAGGAGGTTTCAATCACCAAAATGAACTTGGCATCGGACTCGAATTTCAGATGCTCCACCCGCGACGGAATGCTCCAGGCCCCGGAGCCCAGTTTGGCGCAGTTGATCTTCACCACTTCGCCGGTGACGGGATTCTGGTCAATCACGATCAACGGCCCCGTCACATCACCGCCCCGCTCCTCGGGAATGTAGCCGATCTGCTCACGATTGACCCCGAGCATGGCTTCCATGTCATCCAACAGCGTATCACTCTCGGGCTGGGCCTCAAACCGGCATTCACCCCAGCTCTTGCTGTTGTAGTAGATCTCACGTTTCCCGGCGATGTCGTTCTTGTCGAGCAGGTCTTTCTTGGTCGTAGCCAGCAGCCGCATGGTCTGGGCAAAGGCCTTGACGGTATTGTAGCTGAGGGTGCGCGTCGCCGTCTTGCCCCGGATCTCGAAGTAGCCCGCTTTCGGGTCATACTTGACGTTGGCCAGCGACCGGATGGGAAACTTCATCGAGGGCTTCTTCATTTTTTTGATGATGTCATTGTAGACATCACGGCCAACGGAAAGGATTTTGTCGGCTACGCCCTGGCGGGAAATCATGAGCGCCGCCTCACCTGTCCCTGTGGTTTTTTTGGTTGTCTTCTTTGCCATAATTGCCTCGTCAGGTTTCCAAATGGGAACGTTCCAACATGGTCTGCAGGGTCTTGACCACCCGCGCCTCATCCTTGTCCGGCAGATCGAGAATATCCTTCAATCCCAGGGCCAGATGCGGAATGTACTTCACAATGTAGGAGCGCTTCCGTTCGGCCTCATGCTCCCGGTTGCGCCGGCTGAGATGCACCGAAAGGCGCCGCCCGCATTCCTGCATGCAGAACGTAATCTCGCGGATGATTTCAGGATAATGGGCGATGGCCTCCTTGCTCTCGCTCGTGAAGGGCACCCATACACTGGCAATATGCACCATCATCACGGCCGGGCCGATAGGCAGTGAGCCGCGGGGTTGAGGCAACCCGTAACTTTTCCAGTTCACGGCCGTAATGGCCTTGGTAATGGCGCAAGCGCCACCCATGTACAGCAGGGGCACCCGGTTGGCAAACCGGAGCAGCCGCACGGGATCATCGGCGCTGAGCCCCTCGTTCTCCCCCGGCTTGGCAAAGGCCATGCCCACTTCCACCTGAAAGGGATTTCCCCGGTACACCGTGGGATCGCGGGTGACGGCAGTGATAAATTCCGCCTGGATCTCCTTGGCCAGCCCCCCCTTGATCAACTCCTCGCCAATCGGTGACAGGCAGTCCGTCGGCGGGCGCATCAGTTTCGTCTCATTCACCGCCTTGAACAGGGTCTCCACCTCCCGGTTGGCGATCCGGCGCGGATTGGCTTTGGGGTCCAACCCGGCCCGCGTACAGATGTCCAGCGCCGTCTGACTGCTGACCCGCGAAAAATCCTCGGACAGCGCACTGCGGAGGGTATGCGATTCGGTGTCGCGCAACATCTGCATCAGCATCCCCAGCTCAACGCCATGGGGATGCGGCTTGATCTCGACGGGGGGCGTGGGCAATTTATCCGCCAGTCTCAGCCATGAAATCCACTGCCCCTCGACCAGCGGGGCCGCCGTCTCCTCGCCGGCTTCCCCCTCCTTATTCATCAGGTTGATGCGGTAATGCAGTTGGAGATGCGGATTGGAGATCAGGCACTGCCGCAGAAACTCATCCACCGAAAGTTTGCCCCTGAAATATTGCGCCTCCATCTCAATCATCACGGAGGTCCCATGCTGATGGGCTTCCATCCCCGCCGGGGCGCCTTCGGCCCCCGCACGCGGGAAGGCGGGCAGCCAGTCCAGCTCGACATCCTTGAGAATCGAGGGGGTGTTTTTCCGGGTATCAATCTGGACCTCAATGTGATGGGCCTGCTTGGCCCGCGGCAGTTTGGAGAGGATCCGGGTTGCTTTTCCCGTCGTCAACTGCCCGTACATTCCCGCCGCGCTGATCCCGATGCCCTGCTGGCCGCGGGACATCCGCAACCGGTGGAATTTGGAACCATACAACAGCTTGGCGAAGATCCGGGGCACTTGCTGCCGCATGACTCCCGGCCCGTTATCCGTTACCTCCATCCGGAACCGCTTTCCACCGGACTGGGTGATTTCGACACTGATTTCCGGCAGGATGCCCGCCTCTTCACAGGCGTCCAACGAATTATCGACCGCTTCCTTGACGGCGGTCAGCAACGCCTTGCGCGGACTGTCAAACCCGAGCAGGTGCCGGTTCTTCAGGAAAAATTCAGATACTGAAATCTCGCGCTGTTGACGCGACATGGTTTCAGCCGTTGCCTTGGGTGCAGGAGTCTTTGCCATCGGAATGCCTCCAAAATACGATCAACTCACGTTCGCCCGAGTTCGCGACTGCGCCGGGCGGCCGCCTGAATGGTGCCCTCAAGGGTGTGCGCGGTCACCGGATTTTCCAATATCTCACGCCCCGCCGCCGTGGTCCCCTTGGCGGAGGTCACGGCCGTGGCGAGATCAGAAGGGGTCATCTGCTTCTGCAATAGTAACTGCGCCGTCCCGGCCATGGTCTGGGCCGCGAGAATCAAGGCCTGCTCCCGGGGCAGGCCCTCCTTGACCGCGCCATCCACGAGACGGTCCAGCAGATAGGCAAAGAAGGCCGGACCTGAGCCGCTCAGCGCCGTCACGGCATCAAAAAGGGATTCAGGAACATCCAGCGCCCGGCCGCAGCAGCCCAACAGGTTGGCCACTAGCGCGCCATCCTCTGCGGTGGCACGACTTCCCCGGGTAAACACATTCATGCCGGCCCCGACCAGACAGGCGATGTTCGGCATCACCCGCACCACCCGCCCGGCGGGCAGCAGCGACTCCATATACAGGGTGGTTTTACCGGCGGCAATGGAGACCAGCAAATGTTTTCCCGTAACGATGGTGACCAGGTCGCTCAACACCTCGCCCAGTTGTTGCGGCTTCACCGCCAACACACAGACCGGTGCCAATGTCACCACCTCGGCATTGGAGGTCGTCGTTCTGACTCCGTATTCACGGCCCAGAAAGGTCAGTCGGTCGCCGCTGATATCCGAAATCACGATTTCTCCCGGACTGGCGAACCGGTTCGCAATCAAGCCGGCGAGCATGGCCTCCGCCATTTTACCCGCCCCGATAAATCCGATTTTATACATAGATCCTCTCTCCCGGCCTCTGTCGCTCACCGTTATGAAAGGTTTTGACAGAGCAAAACCCTCCACCTTTCCGGCATACATATTCTCCCTCAATGGAGGGTTTTGCTCTGTCAAAACCTCTGTCCGTCAAAGTAGTGCCACCCTTTGTAAATAGCCTGCACCGCGATGTCATAAGGCTTCAAAATCAGGCCTCTCCCCGGAAAGTGGATAAAGGTGGCCACGACCAGCAGGGTCGTATACAGAATCAGTGCTAGCAAAATCGTGGTTCCCATCACTCCGCTTATTCCACGTGAACGAGGTCGTGTCGACGAGGGAACCTCGGACGCTTCCCAATCCGCAGGGAGCTGATCATTGAGCTCCCCCCGTTCATACGCCCTCAACACCTCCATCACCCCGTCCAGATTCCGTTCTGAGGCAATATGTCCATGGGTCCGGTGGACCGTCTCCACCACTTCAGGGGCCGCATTGGCCGGGCAGGCGGTGAAACACGGCGGATCGATTTCCATCATACTGATGTCGTTATGGCCATCACCGACCACCAGAATCTGGGCGTTGGCGATCCCCAGATGCCGGGCCAGTTCCGTTACGGCCAGTCCCTTGGTAAACGGGATCACGCGCACACTGATCTCCCCGGCCGACTGAAACATCTGGAGATACCGGTAGGGTTTGACTTCTGCGCGGAGCACCTCGGCCCCGAATGAGGCAGCACTGTCGTCATCAAACCGGAAAGTCAACCGTTGCCGGTTGGACACCATCACCCGGGCAAACGGATTCTGGGACAGGACGGCCTTCCGGATTTTCGGCAGCGCCCGCCGGACAATGAGTTCATCCCGCCACTCAAGCCAGAGGATCCGCAGGTTCCAGATCCAATGCGGCAGAAACCCCCATTTTTTGCATTCAAAGATATAGGCATGATTGACGATCACGAAATCCGGCGAGATGCCAAAGATGCGCATGGGCCTGAAAATATGCTTATAGCCGCTCAGACTGCGTCCCGTGCAGACCACCCAGATGACCCCATAGCTCGTGCGGAGCTCGGCAATCCGGTTACGTAACGAGCGGTATTGGTCAAACTCCCGGCGATGCCCCATCAGGGTGCCATCGGCATCGGTGACGAACATCCGGATCTGCCGGAGCATATTGACTGAAGGGCTCATACGACTAAAAAAAACGGGCCGGCCTGCTCTTCAGCGTGCCGGCCCGTCACTCAAGACCTTGCTCTTAAACGACTCATTTCTTTGCCGCGGCGGATTCCTTGATCAGGTTCAAGGCGATCACTTCGCGCTGGATCTGATTGGTGCCTTCGTAGATCTGCGTGATCTTCGCGTCACGCATCATCTTCTCAACGGGATATTCCTTCATGTAGCCGTATCCACCCAGGATCTGCACGGCATCGGTGGTCACCTTCATTGCGGTATCGGACGCAAACAGCTTGCACATGGCCGAGACCTTGCTGATGTCCTTGGCGCCGCTGTCAATGTAGCGGGCGGCGGCATAAATCAGGGCGCGGGCAGCTTCCACCTGCGTGGCCATATCCGCCAGCATGAACTGAACCCCCTGGAATGAGCCGATCGGCTTGCCGAACTGACGGCGTTGACGGCTGTAGGCGACCGCTTCATCCAGCGCGCCGGCAGCAATACCGAGCGCCTGGGCGGCAACACCGGGACGGGAGCTGTCCAGCGTCTTCATGGCCACAATGAAGCCCATGCCTTCTTTGCCCAACAGGTTCGCCTTGGGAATGCGGCAATCCTGGAACACCAGTTCGCGGGTCGCGCTCGCGCGAATCCCCATCTTGTTCTCCTTCTTACCGAAGGTGAAACCGGGGGTGCCTTTCTCCACGATAAACGCCGAGGCCCCACGGGCGCCCTTGGCCTTGTTGGTCATCGCCACCACGGTATAGATTTCAGCTTCACCGCCGTTGGTGATCCACTGCTTGGTGCCGTTCAGCACATAGTGGTCGCCATCCAGCACCGCGGTGGTGGTGATGCCGCCGGCATCCGAGCCGGCGTTCGCCTCGGTCAAGCCGAAGGCCGCCAGTGATTTGCCTGACGCAATACGGGGCAGATAGGCCTTCTTCTGGTCAGGGGTACCGAACAGGATGATCGGGAAGGTGCCAAGCGCCGTCGCGGCCAATGCCAAGGCAATGCCGGAACACACCTTGGAGAGCTCTTCCACCGTCACGGCCAGATCCATGATCCCGCCGCCCATGCCGCCGTATTCCTCGCTGATATAGACCCCGCACAGGTCCGCATCGGCAAACACCTTTACGATTTCATGAGGAAATTCATTGGCTTCATCATAATGTTCGCGAATCGGCTTGATCTTTTCCTGAGCCACTTGCCGACAAAGGTCCCGAATCATCACCTGCGCTTCAGTTAAACCATAATCCATGTTATTCGCTCCCAATAAGTTACAGTCAATCGTTACCAGCGTTTGCCAGCACAAACATGCGGGACTATAGAAAACAGCAGGGAAAGGAGCAAGGAAATCCTTTGCCACACTGCGGTCAGGCGCCCATCACAGATTTGAATGCCAACGTGTAGCGCGATGACCAAGCGGGGTGTCCGGCCACGTCGATGCAGAGAGCAAAGGTTTCTCCCGTCCAGTCCGGGACCGTGCCGGTGATTTCCGGACCGGGGCAGTGGGTGTTCGCGGCGGTGCCGGGGCACGACCAGGGTCCCAGGGCGAGGGTCTGACCGCCCGCCTCCAGCCTGACGCTGAACTTGAGCGGCAGTATGGCCTGCGGGGAATCATTGAGGAGGAACAGCGTGGCGGAAAATTTTTCGCCGCGGACCCAATCGAAGCGGGGAATGCGGGCGCTGGCCATCACCGGCCGGTTTGCGGCCGCAACGGCATGGTAGGCGGGCTTGGGCTCATTCGGCCAGGTAATCAGGGAATTGTTGGCGGCGGCCGGCCAGGGTTCATTGAAAACCCAGCAGGCGAGCGCACTGCAGACGGGCTTTTGCCGACGCCCTTCCTCATAAATCGCCTTATAGCCTTCCGCTTGAAGGAGTTGAAGGCGGTCCACTAGTTGCTTCAAGCTGTGCGAGGGGCCGAAAAAGTGATCACTCACCTCAGGATAAAGCCACGCATGGGATGTGCTTGTGGGCCAAGCCCCGAACGCATGGTGGGCGATCCAGGAGGGGGTGGGTCCCACCGGCCAGAGTTCATTGGCAGGCAGGCATTTTTCCAAACTGGCCACGTCGGCCGGGCCCGGCACACCAAACTCCATGTAAGCCGTGGCCTCGCTGGCGGGATAGAGATCAAACACCGTCTGGGCTTCGGGGTGCATGCCCATCCGGAACTGGTAGTTGCCATGGCGAATGCCTTGCATAGGGGAGGTATGCAGGTAGGGGCGGCTGGGGTCTAGATCGTAACAATTGCGATCCAATAACCGCAGGGCAAGGTCCTGCATGGTCATCCCGGACCACCCATTGAACAACTCGTTACCACCACACCACATGGCGATGCAGGCATGACGGCGCCGACGAAGGAGAATCGCACGCGACTCCTGATCCAGCACACGGAGGTAGGCCGGAGTCCCGTCATAGCGGTTACAGGCCAGCGGAAACTCCTGCCACACCATGATTCCCAGCGCGTCGCATTGCTCGAAAAAGGCGGTCTTGTTCACAATCGCCCCACCCCAGGAGCGGAGCAGATTGAGGTTGGCTCCAGCAAAGAGCGCCAATTGCTCGCGGGTGCGTTCCGCCGTGAGCGTCCCGGGGAAAATTTCCGGACACACCCAGTTGGCGCCACGGGCAAAGATAGCACGTCCGTTGACTTCAAAGGTGATCGGCACCGGGGGTTGGGTGGCCGGATACCCGGTACGCCCAAACTGGCCTGGAGCCATGATGAGACGGATCCGGCGCAAACCGACATTTTGGGTGCAGACCTGCAACACACGACCGGCCTCGTCCAACGTCTCCACCGTACTGGTGTATAGAGCCGGAGTCCCCTCGGTGTTCGGCCACCAGAGGGCGGGGTTGTCCACGTGGATCGCCAATGTATCCGGCGCGCCCTCACGGGTGGCGACCGCCTGCCTTTCAGGGTTGAGCAGGGTCCAGCGGACGTGCCGGGCGGAGCCGTCTGTCACGAGGCGCAGGTCAGCGGATGAAAAATCCGAAGCAAGCTCATAGGTGACCTCAACCTGGTCGATCCAGGCCGTCGCGCTGCGGACTTCAAGATAAGTGTCCTCCCAGATGCCCAGCGGAATCAGGCGGGGATGAAAATCCCACCCATAGGCGACCGCCGGTTTGCAGGACTGCCGTGCTTCTTTCCGCCCCCGGTCGGAGTCCTCCTCGGCCGGCACAAGAATCTTCGGGGCCGGGGCGACCTTGATTTCGATGAGCGCCCCCTCCTGTGCGCCGGTGAGGTCAACGGTGAAGGGCGAAAACATCCCTTCCTGCGCATGGACGATCTCTCCGGCCACCCGCACGGTGCAGGCATAATCCACCCCGCCGCAGACCAGAACGAGGCGTTGTGCCGCAGTAAGCGCCGGCCGCTTGAGCCTTGCCTGATAAATCCAGTGAACGTCTTCCATCCAGCCGTAGGCCAGGAAATTCTCCGCTTTCCAATACGGGGGCCAGCCTTCCGCCGCAGCCCAGTCGAGTTGTACAGCCCCGGGTACGGTGGCAGGAACAAACCGCGCAGGAATTTGGTCAGGATCGGACGTCCAGCCGACTTGCCAGTTTAAAAGCATCTGAAAAGGTTCAGGATGCTTCATAAATCAGTATATTATTTTCGCGTCTTTCGCGTGTTTCGTAGTTGAACTACCTTTTCAGGCTCACTCTAAAACTGCGGACCCGACGCCGTCAAGCGCGTTAGTATCGATAAGACTGAGTGCGCAAAGCGGGAATGTTGTTTCGCCTCCGGCGGTAGAAATAATTCTTTTCTTTGCGTTCTTCGCGACTTCTGTTCAAATTCTCTTATCAAGCGCATGAGTTCGAACGATTCCACGCAAGAGGTTGTCAGCACGTTATGAATGAAAAAACCATATCGATTACGCCGGTCTTCACCGGCCGCATGATTTCGGTGGAAACCCTCCAGGTTGAACTTGAACCCGGCCATCGCGCCTACCGGGAAATCGTCCGCCATCCCGGCGCCATTGCCGCCGTCGCCCGGGTGCCTGATGGCCGGTTTGTCTTTGTGAGGCAGTTCCGCAAACCCATTGAGCGGGAGGTCCTGGAAGTGATTGCCGGCCGGAAGGAACTTCAGGAACGCCCCGAGGATTGTGCCGCGCGCGAGATCAAGGAGGAAACCGGGCATGACGTAATCGCGCTCCACTCCCTGGGCGGCCTCTACCCCTCCCCGGGTTATGTGGATGAATTGATCCACCTGTTCTTTGCGGAACTTTCGGAAACCGCCGAAATCCCGAATGGCGACCTGGATGAACGGATCACGGTGGAATACCTGACCCGGGAGGAATTTGAGGCCATGGTGGACGGCGGCCTGATCGATGATGCCAAAACCCTCGCCGCCTGGCTCCTCTTTACCCGCCGGCATACCCATCCCCCGGCCGCCCGGTCGTTTGAGTGAGGCGTCTGGCCGCCATGCGTTGATAATGATCTCCATTTTTATATAATTTTTACATCTTTCCGCCGCTATTTGATTAACACTCTATCAGCGCATTGCTTCAGCATAGGGTGATGCAACCACATCATCTTATTGAACTTGCCGTGTTCTTCAGTTTACTGGTCGGATTGGCGCCGTTGCTCGGGCAGTACCTGGCACGGGTCCTGGCGGGGGAGTCCACATTCCTTTCCAAGCTCCTGATGCCCCTTGAAAAAATGATCTACCGGCTTGGGGGGGTCCATCCGGATGAGGACATGTCCTGGAAACAGTATTTCCGGACAGTATTGGTTTTCAACCTGATCGGCCTTCTCTCGCTCTTGATCCTGATGATGACTCAGGCCTGGCTCCCTTTGAATCCCATGAAAATGGGTAATGTACCCTGGGATCTGGCCTTGAACACCGCCATCAGCTTCATCACCAACACGAACTGGCAGGCCTACTCGGGCGAAGCCACTCTGAGCTATTTGACTCAGATGGCCGGCCTTACCGTGCATAACTTTTTGAGCGCAGCCACCGGCATTGCCATATTGCTGGCACTCACTCGCGGCTTACGCCGTGCCTCCGCACAGTCGCTCGGCAATTTCTGGGTGGATCTGACCCGCAGCACCCTTTACGTTCTTCTTCCCATCGCCCTTTGCATAGCCGTCGTCCTAGTCAGCCAAGGAGTCCCCCAAACCCTGTCCCGGTATGCCGAGGCTCAAACCCTGGAAGGCTCCCGACAAGTCATTCCGCTCGGCCCGGCCGCCTCCCAGATTGCCATCAAACAACTCGGCACCAATGGCGGCGGTTTTTTCGGGCAGAACAGCGCCCATCCGCTCGAGAATCCCACTCCGCTGGCAAATTTCATCGAGGTCTACGGTCTTCTGATCGTGTCCGCATCCCTGGTCTTCACCTTCGGGCTGATGATCGGCGACAAACGTCATGCCTGGTGCCTTTTCAGCGTCATGTTAATCCTGCTGGCAGGATCTTTCACAGTAGCATGGTGGGCGGAGTCGCAGCCTAATCCTGTTACGGCCAACCTCTTACCTCAGTTGGAAGGCAAGGAATTGCGATTCGGGGTCATGAACAGCGTTCTCTTTGCCGCCGCCACCACCGGCACCTCCTGTGGTGCCGTGAACTCCATGCACGACAGCTTCATGCCGCTCGCGGGCCTGATGCCGCTCTGGAATATGATGCTGGGAGGCATCGCCTTTGGCGGTGTCGGCGCCGGACTCTATGGCATGCTGATGCATGTGCTCATCGCCGTGTTCATTGCCGGACTGATGGTGGGACGCACACCGGAATACCTGGGCAAGAAAATCCAGGCCTGGGAAGCCGCCTGGGCGGCTGCAGCCATCCTTCTGCCCAACATCCTGATTCTCCTGGGTTCAGCCCTTGCGGCCAGCGTGTCGGCAGGACTGGCGGGTCCGGCTAATTCGGGACCGCATGGCCTCAGTGAAATCCTCTATGCCTACTCATCCTGCTCGGCCAACAACGGCAGTGCCTTCGCCGGCCTGAGTGGCAACACCGTATTCTACAACCTCACGCTCGGAGCGGCCATGTTCCTGGGCAGGTTCGGATGCATCTTTGCCGTGCTAGCCATCGCAGGGAGCCTGGTTGCGAAGAAGACCGTTCCCGCCTCGCCGGGAACATTTCCAACCAACGGCCTGACGTTCACTCTGGTTCTGCTGGGCATCATCGTGATCGTCGGGGCGTTGACCTTTTTCCCGGCCCTCTGCCTCGGGCCGATGGTCGAGCATGGATTGATGATGTCCGGGCGGGTATTCTAAAGGAGTCAGCACGATGAGCGCGAAAATTGAAATCAAATATCCGGAACTGGTCCGCCTCGCCATGATTGGTGCCTGCCTGAAACTGCATCCCCGTGAGGAGATCAAGAACCCTGTGATGTTGGTCGTCTGGATCGGCTCCATCCTGTCCACCGTGTTCTTGCTCCACCAGTTCTCGGGGTTCAACCTCCAGCTCGCCCTCTGGCTCTGGTTCACCTGCCTGTTTGCCAACTTCGCCGAAGCCCTAGCCGAGGGGCGCGGCAAGGCACATGCCGACGCGTTACGCAAAATGAGAACGACGACGCTGGCCCGTCGCATCGACCATGACACCGAAAACGCGGTGCCCGCCAATGAATTGAAAATAGGTGAATTCTTTGTCTGCGAGGCGGGGGATGTCATCCCTGCCGACGGCGAGATTGTGGAGGGGATTGCTACGGTGGATGAATCGGCCATTACCGGTGAATCCGCGCCAGTCATCCGGGAGAGCGGCGGTGACCGTAGCGCCGTTACCGGAGGTACGCGGGTCATCAGTGACCGCATTGTGGTACGGGTCACGGCGGAACCGGGCCATTCCTTCCTGGACCGGATGATCTCTATGATTGAAGGAGCGCGCCGGCAGAAGACCCCGAATGAAATCGCACTCAATATCGTCCTGATAAGCCTGACCGTCCTGTTCATTCTGGTCGTCCTGACACTGCCAACCTTCGCGGCCTTCAATGAACGCGCGGCCGGCCAGTCCGGCGTGGTTCTGACGTCATTGCCGGTCTTGATGGCCCTGATCGTCTGCCTGATCCCCACCACCATTGGCGGGTTGCTCAGCGCCATCGGAATTGCCGGCATCGACCGGCTCATGCGTCGTAATGTCCTGGCGACCAGCGGACGGGCAGTGGAAGCGGCAGGCGACGTGGATGTATTGCTTCTCGACAAGACGGGGACGATCACACTGGGCAACCGCATGGCCACGGAACTGGTCCCTGCACCCGGCGTCCGGCCCGGAGAACTGGCTGATGCCGCTCATTACGCCTCACTGGCCGACGAGACTCCGGAAGGCCGATCCATTGCCATCCTGGTCAAGGAACAATATGGAATGAGGGGACGGGAGTTAACCGAGGCGCATGGCCACTTCGTCCCCTTCAGCGCACAAACCCGCATGAGTGGCATGGACTTTCCTGACACGTTATCCGGCCATCCCCGCCAAATCCGCAAAGGGGCCGCCGAAGCCGTGAAACAGTTTGTCGAGGTTCAGGGCGGACTCTACCCGAAAGCCGTGGAGGATACGGTGACCGATATTGCCCGCTCGGGCGGCACGCCACTGGTGGTTGCTGACGGCAACCGCATACTGGGAGTGATCCGGCTCAAGGACATCGTCAAAGGAGGCATCCGTGAACGATTTGCCCAGCTCCGGAAGATGGGCGTACGGACCATCATGATCACCGGAGATAACCCCTTGACCGCCGCCGCCATTGCCGCCGAGGCCGGGGTGGACGATTTCATTGCACAGGCCAAACCCGAGGATAAATTACAGCGCATCCGCCAGGAGCAGTCCGATGGCCGCCTGATCGCCATGATCGGTGACGGCACCAATGATGCCCCGGCCCTTGCACAGGCTGACGTCGGGGTGGCCATGAACACCGGCACCCAAGCGGCGCGTGAAGCCGGGAACATGGTGGATCTGGATAGTAACCCGACCAAACTGATTGAGGTGGTTGAAATCGGCAAACAACTCCTTATGACCCGTGGGGCCCTGACCACCTTCAGCATCGCGAATGACGTCGCCAAATATTTCGCCATTCTGCCAGCCATGTTCGGCCTGCTCTATGCCGCACATCCTGGCGGTCACGGCCCTCTCGAAAAGCTGAATATCATGCATCTGCATTCCCCTGAAAGCGCCATTCTGAGTGCCATCATGTTCAACGCCCTGATCATTGTGGCCTTGATTCCGTTAGCCTTGCGCGGCGTCAAGTACGAGGCGATCGGCGCCGCCGCCATCCTCCGGAAGAATATGCTGATCTATGGACTTGGCGGGATCGTGGCGCCGTTCATCGGCATCAAACTGATCGATCGGCTTCTCGTTGCGATTCATTTTGTTTCATGAAAGGACTTACCCCATGACCAAGCTCATTATTCAATCATTAAGACTGACACTCATATTCACCGTGCTGACCGGTCTGGCCTTTCCGCTGCTGGTCACAGGAATCGCCCAGACGTTTTTCCGCGCCCAGGCAAACGGCAGCCTCCTGAGCCGGGGCGGTCAGATCGTGGGCAGCGCCTTGCTATCACAGAAATTCGAATCCGGGCGCTATTTCTGGCCCCGTCCTTCTGCATCGGACTTTGGAACCTTGCCATCCGGCGCCAGTAATCTGGGCCCTACGAGCCAGGTACTCCAGTCGAATGTAGCGGCCCGGCTTAAAGCCTTCCGGAGCGCGCATGCCCTGCCAGCAGATGCTCCTGTTCCTGCCGATATGGTGTTCCAGTCCGGCAGCGGGGTCGATCCTCACATCAGCCCCGAGGCGGCTTTCCTTCAGGTTCATCGGGTAGCCAGTGCCCGGAACCTGCCCGTATCTGTACTGGAGTCCCACGTCGTTCAGTTCACCGAATTACCCCGGTACGGGTTTCTGGGCGAGCCCCGGGTAAATGTTTTGCTGCTCAACCTGTCCCTGGATCAATAATTGAAATCGTCACCAAACAATGAGTTGGCTTTAGGTCCTGTTTGGAACTATCTTGGTGATGGCACCAATTCGTATAACGTTCATCCATTAGCCATTCAGGAGGGTAGCGATTATGATCGTTTCAACAGGGACCGCGAGGTGAGTGCGCCATAAGGGGGCCATCATATGCAGGATCCATCCAGGCCCAATCCAGACGTCCTTCTCGCCGCCATCAAACAGGAGGATGACCGGCACCGGCGCGGGCGGTTGACCGTCTTCCTCGGCATGTGTGCCGGCGTGGGGAAAACCTACGCCATGCTGAAAATGGCCCATCAACGGAAATCCGAGGGTACTGATTTGGTGGTCGCGGTGGTGGAGACGCATCGGCGCACCGAGACCCAAGCCCTCCTGGAGGGGCTCCCGGCCATTCCCCTCCGGTTGGTGGAGTACCGGGGCGCAACCCTCCCTGAAATGGATCTGGACGCCCTCCTTCAACGCCATCCCACCCTCGCGTTGGTCGATGAATTAGCCCATTCCAATGCTCCCACCAGTCGCCATCCCAAACGCTATCAGGATGTCCTGGAACTGCTGGATGCAGGGATTGATGTGTATTCAACCCTGAACATCCAGCACATCGAAAGCCGGGTGGATCTCGTCCGCCAAATCACCGGGGTGACCATCCGGGAAACGGTGCCGGACACGGTTTTGGATCAGGCCACCGACATTCAACTGGTGGATCTGACCCCGGACTCCCTTCGCGAGCGCCTGGCGGAGGGAAAGGTCTACCTGGGCACCATGGCGCAGACCGCCGCATCTAATTTTTTCAAGGAGGAGAATCTTACGGCATTGAGGGAACTTGCCCTTCGCGCTACCGCAGAACATGTCAACCAGGAACTCCGGGATGTCATGACCACCCGGCAGATCACCGGCGCGTGGAAAACCAACGCCAAACTGATGGTGGCCATCGGGCCAAGCCCATATTCCGCGGAACTCATCCGCTGGACACGTCGTGCGGTGTCGGTCATGGGCGCCCAATGGGTTGCCGTCTATGTCGAATCATTACTCCCCCTCTCTGAAGAGGAAACTGCCCGCCTGGCGAAAACCCTTTCACTTGCCCGTCAACTCGGGGCGCAGGTGGTGGCCACGACCGGCGACGATCTGGTGAAAACCCTGCTACGGGTCGCCAGGGAAGAGCGCGTCACCCAACTAGTGATCGGAAAGACGCTCGACTCACCCTTGCGCGAATTTTTCAAGGGAGGATCGCTGGTGGACCGCCTGATCCGGGAAAGCGGCGACCTTGATGTGTGTGTGGTCCAAACCGGTCAATCTCAGGGTCCCCACCTCACTCCCCCGGGGAAGCCATTTGACTTCACCCCCTGGTCGCACGACATCACGCTGGGAACCGTTTCGATCGCCCTTGTTACCGCCATCTGCTGGCTGATTCGCGATGTCACCGGCTATTGGGCCATCGCGCTCGTTTACCTGTTCCTCATCATCCTCCTGGCCACCCAACTGCAACGACGGGCCATCCTGATTACCGCCGCCGCCAGCGCCTTGTTATGGGATTTCCTGTTCATCCCGCCCGTCTTCACCCTGCACATCAATCAGGTCCATGATATCCTCATGTTTGTCATGTACTTCATTGTCGCCCTGGTCATCGGAAACCTGACCGCCCGCCTCCGCCTCCGGGAATGGTCCGAACGGAAGCGCGAACAACGTACGGCCGCGTTATACCGGCTGGCTCAAGGGGTCGCTGAAAGCACCACTCTGGAGGAGGGACTTCGCCGGGCCATCCAGGAGATTCAAAATGTTTCAGGAACCCAATGTGCCGTACTACTGGTCGGACAGGATGGGCGATTGAGTCAGACTCAACATCCCGCCGGAATGTGGACCCTAACCGAGAAAGAACGGGGTGTGGCCTTGTGGTCCCTGGAACATCGCGAACCAGCGGGACGGCATACAGACACCTTGCCTGAGTCCGATTGCCTGCATCTTCCTTTGAAAACGGCGAACAATAAGGTGGGCGTCCTTGCCCTTCATTTCCCGGATCGTAAACCCCTGCTCCTTGATGAACGCGAATTACTGGAAACTTTTGCAGACCAGATCGCCGTGATGATCGAGCGGTACTGGCTCATTCAGGAGGCCGGCCGTACCCAATTGGCGGAGGAATCAGAAAAACTCTACAAAACACTCTTCGATTGCGTCTCTCACGAGATCAAGACGCCACTTGCCGTCATTCAGGCCGCCACCGGGGAATTGGGGTTGGTCTTTGACCTGATCAAGGAAGCAAAAGGGGCGCAACCCTTTCTTAAAGAAATCGAGACCGCCTCCCGGCGACTGGGACGCATCGTGGATAACCTGATCAGCATGACCCGGATTGAGTCCGGACGCTACACCCTTGCACCGGCCTGGTGTGACGTGGACGAGATTATCTCATCCGCACAACAACAGGTGGGTGACCTGTTGTCCCGGCACCAGGTACATGTCCTGATTCCCAGTGACTTTCCCTCCGTCAAAGTGGATTCCGGATTTGTCGAGCAATCCCTGGCAAATCTTACCGCTAATGCAGCCTTATATACTGAACCTGGCTCTGAAATCACGATTTCGGCACAGGTCGATGAGTCCCATCTCGTGCTCAGGGTATCCGATCAGGGGCCCGGCCTCCCGCCGGGCGGAGAAACCCGTGTTTTTGAGAAATTCTTCCGGGGCCCTCAAGCGCCGTCCGGTGGAATCGGACTGGGCTTGTCCATTGTCAAGGGCCTGATGAACGCACTTCAGGGAACGGTGTCCGCCGTAAACAATCCTGATCGGGGCGCCACCTTCACCTTGCGGATTCCCGTTGAAATGAAGAGAATACCGGAAAGTATATGACTGACGCTGCCTCCCAACCTGTCGCTTTGATCATTGACGACGAAGTTCAGATTCGGCGGTTCCTGAAACTTGCCCTGGAGGCAGAAGAATACCGGGTATTCGAGGCCGAGACGGGACAGGAGGGATTGACTGCCGCAGTGTATCGCCGCCCTGACGTCATCATCCTCGACCTCGGCCTGCCCGACATGGACGGATTAGAAGTCCTGAGGCGTTTGCGCGAATGGAGCAAAACCCCGGTTCTGGTATTGTCCGTCCGCCAGGAACTTGAACAGAAAGTGGCAGCACTTGATGCCGGGGCGGACGATTATCTCACCAAGCCGTTTTATGCGGCCGAACTTGCCGCCCGACTGCGCGCCATACGCCGGCATTCTTCAACCGGACCCGCCGAATCCATTTACCAGACAGGGTTTCTTCAGGTGGATTTCAACACCCGTCGGGTCACGAAAAAGGGGGTAGAGATCCACCTTACGGCCACTGAATATGCCCTGCTCCGGATTCTGGCGCTGAATCATGGAAAGGTGGTTACCCACCGGCAGTTATTACGGGACGTGTGGGGACCCCAAGCGGAAGAGCAATCCCAATACCTGCGCGTTTACATGAACCATCTCCGGAAGAAAATCGAGACTACATTGGAATCCTCCAAACTGATTCAAACCGAACCTGGAATCGGGTACCGGTTGATGGAGCAGACAATAACAAAGTCGCCTCATTCTCCGACGTCTGAGTGAAGTACAGAACCACAAAATGGTCGTTTGCACAGTGCGAACGGACCTCTTTCCAGGACGCCCAGCGCAGCCCCCTATTCATTCATTGACAACCGCCATCAAAAAGAGGACACACTTGCCCTCCAAAGGGTTAAGAAGTTCATGGCGACGTTACGTTTTATCCTACTCCCGGTTTGCATGGTCACAACCTTCGGGCTGACGCTGCTCCTTGCCGGTTGCGGGACCCTGGGCACCCCTGATGCCGCCGTGCATGAAGTGATCCGTGATCAAGCCTTCCTGACCCTGCCCCAGGCCAGCAACGCCCTAAAGGCCGCCACGGCTGAAATCGGCGATACCCACAAAGCCCCCTCCTCGCTGGATCTGGATCTGAATGCCGCCCTGCGCCTCGCCACCCAATACAGCCGTGCCCTGCAAACCCGGCGGGAGGAGCTTTATTTAAGCGGACTGGATGTCCTGGCCGCCGTGCGCGAGTTTGAACCCCAGTGCGCCGGCACCCTCGACTATGTGATGGCGGAGAAGAAAACGGGGTCGGACAAAAGCCTGGGGGGCCTCGAACTGTCAACCTCCGTGCCCCTCCCCTTCGGCGGCTCCCTGGCGGCCAAAGGGACCAGCCTGGCCGCCTCTTCCAATGGCCTCAACTCGGCCAACTATGACACGGCCGCCGCGATCGAGGTGCGCCAACCCCTGCTGGCGGGCGCAGGATACGAGAACAGCCATGATGCGCTCATCCAGGCCAACCGGAACCTCGTTTATTCCCTGCGGTCATTCGCCCTCGACCGGCAGGACTTCGCCATCGGCGTGATCCAGAAGTATTACGGCCTCGTGATCCAGAAAGCCGTTCTCGAGAACACCCGCATGAATGTTCAACAATCCACCTACCTGCGCCAGCGCTCGGAAGCCCTCTTTAAAATCCGCCGAGCCCCGTCCATCGATGTCCTGCGCTCCCAGCAACAGGAACTCACCGCCCGCAACACCTTGAGCCTGAACGAATCCGCACTCCAGATCGGACTGAGCCGGTTCCTGGTGGAAGCCGGCCTCCCCGTCGATATTCCCCTGAAAACCGGCGCCGATATCCCCGCCAAAAAACCCTTATCACTTGATCAGACCTCATGCATCCAGCTCGCCCTGACCCAACGGCTTGATTTAAAAACCATGGCGGAAAAACGGGATGATTCCCAGCGCCGCCTGCGGTTGGCCCGCAATCTCCTGCTCCCGGAACTGGACCTCTATGGGAAAGCGGGCACCCGGGCCAAGGACGCCGACTCGCCGGCCTCCGGGGAGTTCACCCCTGACTATGTCGCCGGCGTGACCCTGGAACTCCCCCTCGACAAGCGGGCTGAACGGGATGCCATCCGCCGGTCAACCTTCGAGTGCGACGCCGCCGAGCGCGCGGTTGCGGAAAAAGAGGACCTCATCCGGGTCGAAATCAGCGACAGTTTCAGCAAACTGCTGGCCCTCTCTGAAACCGTGGAGATCAATAAACGGAACATTGAGATCACCAAAAAACGGTCGGATTTCGCAACGTACCGCTTCAAGAATGGCGATCTCTCCAACCGCGATGTCGTGGAAGCTCAAAATGATCTGCTGAGCGCCCGCAACGCCCATGTCCGGGCACTCGCCCAATACGAACAACAACGGCTCCAACTGCTTCGGGATGTCGGCCTCCTGGATGTGGACGCGGATGGGACCCTGATTGAACTACCGCCGCCGGTATTGGAAAATCACAAAGCAACCGCCCGATCGAATTAGCGCACGCTGACAACTCAAGGAGATCTCATGACGATGAAGTACATACCCGTGATACTGGGCCTGATCGTTTCGATCACCCTCTCGAACGGCTGCCGGCAGAAAACGGAAGAGACCCTTCCCCTGACGGCCACGGCCAAACAGGGTCCGCTGGTCATCTCCATCCAGGGCTCCGGGGATATCCGGGCCATGAATGCCGTCAAAATCAGCCCGGAGATCAAACGCCCCTCCGCCATTTCGTCCCTCATCCCGGACGGCTCCCTCGTCAAATCCAATGACGTGATCGCCCTCTTCAACACAGATGATATCGACCAGCGCATCAAGGACCTTGAGGTGGCCCTCAGCGAGGCGGAAACCAAATTGGTATCCGCCAAAACAGGCCTGGACATCCAGTTGATGGATAACAAAAGTTTCCTGACGATCGCGGAACAAGGGGTCGCCTCCTCCACGCTGGAACTTCAAAAATTCCTCAAGGGGGATGAACCCATGGACCGGCGTAACGCCGAGGTCAAAGCCAAGACCGCTGAAAGTGAATACATGCGGAAAAAGCGCGGGTATGAGGAACTGCAGGGGCTCTTGAAAGATGGCTTTGTGACCGAGGATGAGATCGACGAGGAACGGGTTAAACTGGAAACCACCAAGCTCTCCATGGAAACCGCCATCATCGAGAAAAAACTGTTGGAAGACTACACCATTCCGCTCAATAATGCAGCGGCGGAGGCGGCCCTGGCCAAGGCCAAAACCGAACTTGAAAAAGCGCGGAAACAAACGGAAGCCTTCCTGCTCGCCAAGACCCAGGCGGTTGAATCCTCCCAACGGGCCCAGGAACGGGCCGTCAACGACCTGAACGCCAAAATGGAGGAACGGCGCGCCTTCGAGGTCCGTGCCCCCCTCGACGGCATCATCATGTATGGCAATCCCGATGAGGCCTGGCGGAGCAGTGAAATCCAGGTGGGGGCCACCTTCCAGCCTGGACGGGTCCTGATGACCATTCCCAACCGCGCGATCATGGAAGCGGTCATCAATATCCCCGAGGCCGACATCCAGAGCGTCAAGGTGGGGCAACCTGTGGCGGTCACCGTCGAGGCCCTCGCGAACCGGACCTTCCGCGGCGAGGTCTTCAAAGTGGCCGAAGTGGCGAATTCCGGCGGCTGGTGGGCCGGTGATCTCAAGGAATTCAAAGTGGAAATCACCCTGAAATACACCAAGGAATTACGCCCCGGTTTCTCCTGTGATGCGGAAATTATTGTCGACACCATTCCCCGGACCGTCACCCTCCCCGTTCAGGCGGTGTTCAGGGATGGGGACAAGTTTTTTGTATACCCGGCCAGCGGCCTGCAGGGCAAACGCCAGGAAGTCAAAATCGGCAAAGCGTCCGTCCAGTTTGTCGAAATCCTGGACGGGCTCAAGGCGGGTGAAAAGGTGTTACTGAATCCTCCCGAGAAACCGTCTACCCCGTCCCCCTCATGATCGAACTGATTAATGTCTCGAAAATCTTCCCCGCCGGTGCCGGGGTTCGCGCCCTCCAGGAGGTTAACCTCAAGGTGGCCGAGGGGGAATATGTGGGCATCCTGGGGCCGTCCGGCTCGGGCAAATCCACCCTTCTGAATCTGCTGGGGTTGCTGGATGCCCCCACTTCCGGCATCCTGAATTACGGGGGACGCGACACCACCACGTTCACGGACCAGGAACTTTCCAAATTCAGAGGGCAATTCATCGGGTTTGTGTTCCAATCGTTCCACCTCATCAACCACCTGTCGATCATTGAAAACGTTGAGCTTCCTCTTTTCTACCAGGGGGTCCCCGCCCATGAACGACGGCAACGGGCCACGGCCCAACTGGAAGCCGTGAACCTCGGACATCGGCTCACCCATCGTCCCCGGCAACTCTCGGGCGGCGAATGCCAGCGCGTGGCCATTTCCCGGGCCCTGGTCACCAATCCCCCCATGATCCTGGCCGACGAACCCACCGGGAATCTGGACTCCAAAAGCGGCCAGGAAATCCTCGCGATATTCGATAGCCTGCACCGGCAGGGAAAGACCCTGATCGTGATCACCCATGATCTCCATGTCGCCCAACGAATCCCCCGGATTGTCCGGATTGCCGACGGCATCCTGACCGAAGGGGCAGGCACATGAGAAGACGCCCGACCTGGATCCTGGAACTGGGCCTGGATGGGGCCCGGAATTTGTTCCGCCACAAACTCCGCTCCCTCCTGACCCTGCTGGGCGTCATGTTCGGGGTCGGCGCGGTCGTCACGATGATGGCCATCGGGGAAGGTGCCCAACGCACCGTGCTCAAGGAAATCCAAGGCCTCGGCCTGAACAATATCATCATGGATTCCGTACCCGCCACCAGTGCCTCACAGAAGTCCCCGCCCCCCACCTCCAACCAGGGTCTGGCCCTGTATCATTATGGGCTGACGTTCCGGGATGTGCTGCGCATCCAAGCCCTCTTTCCTGACGCCTCGATCACGATGGCACACCTGGTAAAACGGAATGTGTATCAGGAAAGCCAGCGGATCGACACCCGCGTGCTGGGGGTGACCCCGGATTATTTCACCCTGTTCCAGACGACCCTAGTAAAGGGACGGCTGATTTCGGAGATCGACAACCTGCAGGGTCATGCCGTGGCGGTGGTGACGGAGCCGGTCGCCGGTGCCCTCACCGGTTTCGGGGAAGCGGTCGGGAAAAGCGTCCGGATCGGGGGCAAATACGTTAAAATCATCGGAGTGGTCCGGCTCCCGTCCCGTCTGGGCTCCGTCGGGATCTTCATGCCCTACGTCACGGCCCGCCGGCTGTACGGCACCACCAGTGTCAAGCGTGAGAGCGGCAGCGTGGAACTCACCCGCACCGAGGTGGGCCAGGTGGTCATCAACCTGACGGATGAAAAAATTATCATGGATGCCGCCCAGGTCGTTCAGCGCATGATCTCCCAAACCCATTCCTCGTCCGATGTGCTGGTCACTGTTCCACTGGACCTGCTCCTGAGCAAACAACGAACCCAGCGGGTGCTCAACATGGTGCTGCTGGCGATTGCCGGCATCTCCCTCCTGGTCGGCGGCATCGGGATCATGAACATCATGCTGGCGGTGGTCACGGAACGGATCCCTGAAATCGGGGTACGGCGCGCCATCGGGGCCTCCCAACGCGACATCCTGTGGCAATTTCTCGCGGAGACCGTGGTGTTATCCACGACCGGCGGCCTCATCGGCTGCCTGCTTGGCTTTGTGGCCGTGCCGGTGGCCGCCCAATTCACCGGCTGGCCGGGCGTATTCACTCCGGGCGCGGTCCTCACCGCCCTGGGCGTATCCTGGCTGGTTGGGGTCGTATTCGGCCTGGCCCCCGCCGCTCAGGCCGCCAAACTCCGCCCCGTCGAATGCCTGCGGCATGGCTAAGCGTCTGCCTTACCCAAATTTCTTTACAGCCGTCTTCATCCCGCTAGACTCTCTTTCATGAGTAAGCCTGACTTTGGGAAATCAGAGGCCGCGATCGCCCGACAGCTCGGAGGAGAGTACCTTTGGCACGACAACATCTCCATCGGCATGGCGATCCTATCCTCAAAGAAGAACGTGTTTCTTCGGGTCAACCGCGCCCTCTGTCAATTTCTGGGATATTCAAAGAAGGAACTGCTCGGACAGACGGTTCGCGACATCACCCATCCCGACGATTTGGCGACGACGATGATAAAGATCCGCCAGTTACATTCGGGAGGACGCCCCTATAGCCGCTTCGAGAAACGTTACCTTCATAAAAACGGGAAAATCGTGTGGGGCGAGGTCAATTCGTCGCTGGTTGATGATGGCAGTCAGCCGCCCCAATATCGGATCACCCAAGTCGTCGACATCACCCGGCGCAAGGAAACGGAAGAAGCCCTGCAGTTGAGCAACGAGTCGCTACGGATAAGCAATGATCGGTTCCGAATTGCCCTGTCAGGCTCACCCACCGTGGTATTCACCCAGGATCGGGAACTGCGTTACACGTGGATTTGTAATATTGCACCCCATTTCAAGGTTGAGGACTTCCTGGGTAAGCGGGACAGCGATATCTTCACGCCTTCTGAAGCCAGGCGCTTCATGCAGGTCAAAAGGAAGGTGATGAAGACGGGGGTGGGTCATCGTGAAGAGGTCACCATCGATATGCCTGCAGGCAAGACGTTTCATGATACGATCACCGAGCCCTTGCGGGACGGGAGCGGGAAGATCACCGGAGTCATCTGCGCCACGATTGAAGTCACCGCCCGCAAACGTCTGGAAGAAAGACTCAAACAGACAAATGACAGCCTCGAACAGAAGGTGAAGGACCGCACGCTCCGGCTCAGGCAACTGGCCGAGAAATTGACGAGGGCTGAACATACCGAACGCCGGCGGGTCGCCGATATCCTGCACGAACAACTTCAGCAACATCTCTGCGGAATGAAGTTCCGCGTCTCTCACCTCAAGGAGGAAAGCTCGACCCCCACCCTGATCAGCTGGGCGGATCAGCTGGTGAAAGATCTTGATGAATCCATTCAGTTGACCCG
The DNA here is from genome assembly GCA_037128595.1 of bacterium. NCBI lineage: Bacteria > bacterium. The sequence goes on along the minus strand of JBAXWB010000010.1, from coordinate 44,325 downwards.
CACATTGACCACGGATTTACATCCTCCGGTTCTGAGTCATTTGGGAATCAAAAATGCGCTTGAATGGCTGGCCGCAGACGTCAGAAAGAAGACGGGGTTGTCCGTGATCGTCAGAACCCCAAAACGTGTTCCGCCGATTTCGGGCGAGTTGAAAACATTCGCCTTCGAAGCGGTTCGGGAGTTGCTGCTGAATGTGGTCAAACACACCCAGGCGAAAACGGCTGAACTGAGATTGGGCTCCACACAGAACGATCTGATCAGGATTGAGGTCAAAGATACAGGGGTCGGTTTTGATCCAAAACAAAGCAACGAGGAAGGGAGCCGTTTCGGTCTTTTCAGGATCCAGGAACGGGCAGAATCGTTTGGCGGACGCCTTGAAGTGGCAAGTCAGCCCAAAAAAGGCACTTGCGTCACGTTAATATTGCCTATTTACCGCTAAGGACCGTGTTAACTTTTGCGATAAAGTCTTCCTTGGTGAATGGTTTTTGGATGAGATGAACCCCTCCCGACAATATACCGTGTTGGGCAATCATGCTTGCGGTATAGCCTGACATAAAAAGGTGCTTGAGGCGGGGATTGAGGGCTTTCAGTTGCTCGACCAACTCACTGCCATTCATTTCAGGCATCACCACATCAGTTACAATAAGGTCTATCTTGTCGCCTAATTCCTTGGCCTGGACTAAGGCTCGGCCCGGGGTATCTGCGGCAAACACAAGATGTCCCTGCTGTTCGAGCATCGCTTTGATCAACTTCAGGAGACCCGCCTCATCCTCAACTAACAAAATGGTCTTTGAAAGGGAAAGGGATGGTTTTGTAAAAATTATTGTGTTTTCCTGTCCGTCTTCCCCACCCGTATAACGAGGCAGATAGAGGTCAAAGGTTGAGCCTTTCCCAAGCGTGCTCTCTACATTAATGAACCCGTTATTCTGCTGTAAGGCGCCATATACCATAGCCAGCCCAAGGCCAGTGCCCCTGCCGATTTCCTTGGTCGTATAGAAGGGCTCAAATATACGGGAAAGCGTCTCCTGATCCATACCACATCCGTTATCACTCACGGAAATACGCACAAACTCTCCCTGCACAAAATGCGGATGATGCGCGCAGTAATCTCGGTCAAAGGAGCAATTTTCCGTCTTAATGACAATATTGCCGACATCCGTAATGGCATCCCTCGCGTTGACACACATATTTGCCAGAACGTGTTCCAGTTGGGACGGATCTATCTTGATTTTCCACAAATCAGCAGCGGGCTTCATAATATAGCTGACATTCTCACCAGTGAGCCGCTGCAACATCTTGGCTGCACCCGCCAAAATCAGATTCACGTCGATGGCTTTCGGGGCGATGACCTGCTTGCGGGCAAAGGTCAACAATTGACGGGTAAGATCGGCCGATCGCTGGGCCGCCTTAACAATTTCCCTCAAGTCGTCACAGATCGGCATGGATGGATCGATTTGCTCCATAGCCATTTCAGCATGACCGAGTATCACGCCCAGCATGTTATTGAAATCATGAGCCACCCCCCCGGCCAACCGCCCGACGGCCTCCATCTTGCTGGCTTGCCGGAGTTGGATTTCGAGTGTATTCCGCTCCTCCTCCACCTTCATACGCACGATGGCCGCCCCGATATTTGCCGCAATTCCCTCAATAATCTCTACGATTTCCAGGGTCAAAGAGCCTTTTTGTCGTCGATTTAACTGAAGAAGACCGACTATCCCATCCTTAGTGCGGATGGGCACAAGAACAACGGTGGCATAGCCTTCATGAATACATAGATTACGGGGATGATGCCGTGGATCAGCATCAGAGGGGATCTCCAGGAGTGGAACTGAATTGTTAACCCAGAAACCACCTCCTGGAGTAAAGAATGGCAGGGTCGGGTCGGTTTTCCCGGAAATGACCAAACCACAAGTACACTCTAAAGCGACATTCCCGCTTTTATCCCTACATACACAGCCATTGGCATCACGCTCTACTAACGAATTTTCCGTCAGCAGGAACTCTGCTGAAAACCCATTTTGATCAAAATAGGTGAAGTCATCGTTATGTTTCAGGCGTATTCCCACCGCATCGAATCCTGTTCGCGCTTTCAATACAGATATGGCCCGATGAATACTTTCTTTGACATCGACCGATGCATTAAGTGTTTGCAGAACGTCCCGCCCCGTTTCCCGATAGAGGTCCGCCTTCTTCCGTTCGGTAATATCCTGAATGGTTCCCAACATTTTAAGGGGTCGTTTTTGGGCATCATACTCCACCTTACCGGTTCCGTGAACCCAGCGTGGTGCCTGATCATTCTGCCGAATAATCCGGTATTCCTTATCGAAAGAGTATCCTTTCCCCAACACCTCATTTTGAAAATAATCCCCCATCATCGTGCGGTCATCGGGATGAACCAAGTTGATCCACCCCTCGACAGACCGTTCGTAGGCCTGATCGATCCCAAACACCCGGTCCATAACTACCGAACTTTTCCACATGCCAATAGGAATATTCAGGACATAACTTCCCAAATTGGCAATATCCTGTGACTCCCGGAGCAGTTCTTCGCTCTCACGCAGGAGTTGTCCGGCTTTTTTGCGGTCGGTGATGTCCCGAAGAAAAGCCACCATCTGCCCGCCTGCGATATCCCGATACTGAACGGTGACTTCAACATCGAAAATAGTTCCGTCTTTACGTCGTTGCTGGGACTCGAAACGATCGGCCCCCTGAGACATGATTTTCCGGATGTGCCCGACGGTGTCCGTGGCTATTTCGGCGGCTTCAAGATCGGAAATGCTCATGGCGAGCAGTTCCTGCTTGCTGTATCCAGTCATCAGGCAGTAAGTCTCATTGACTTCCAATAGATGTCCCCGCATATCTAACAGGACGAAGCCATCCATAGCGGTCTGGATGATTGCGGTATACCGCTCATTATTCTCATAACGGATCGTTTCGGTCCGCCTCAGCTCCTCGGCCGCCTTGTCGGCAGCGGCAAGCACTATATCAGCCGCTTGAGTGGTGGCCGCCAATACGACTTCAGCCGCTTTGATAGCGGATTCCTTTGCATTCGTCTGAGCTTTATCGCTGGTTAGCGGGATGTCGGCAAGAACCCTGGCGGCGGCTTCTTGGGCATTGGCAAGGACCTTCGCGGCGGCCTCTTTGGCGTTGGCAAGGACCTTGTCGGCTGCTTGATTTCTCAATTTCAGGTGTCCAGCGTCACTCATTTTTAAGCCCCGTCTATGGTGCCATTCATACGCATCTCTAAAATTGCTTTCCTTTTAGTTTGATCTCCTTGATTCCCGATAGCAAGACTTTGGGTGAAGCGTAGGTGAAATGATCGATCACATTCGCTCACATCCAAAGCCGATTCATACAAGCCTTCGTATCCATAATCATGCCCATAAGAATCCATAAATCCGACATTGACGCTGACGGGTATTTGGATATATATGGATAACAATATGGATACACCTTCATTCACGATCAGCCCTGAAGTCCTACGAATTATCGCAAGTATCGACGAATTCAAGGGGGCGTGGCGAGCGTTTCGGAACATTGCACCGGATAGGCTGAACCTTCTTCGGAAGGTGGCGACGGTTGAGTCTGTCGGATCGTCTACCCGCATTGAAGGGGTAAAGCTGACGGACACTGAGATCGAACGCCTGCTGTCTGGCGTTGGGCTAAAGCACTTCCATTCGAGGGATGAACAGGAGGTGGCGGGATATGCGGACGCCATGAATCTGATTTTTGAGTCCTATGACGATATTCCGGTTACTGAAAACCACATCAAGCAACTGCACCAGATACTGCTGAAGCACTCGACCAAGGATGTGCGGCATCGGGGCGAGTATAAGAAGCTGTCGAACAACGTAGAGGCATTTGACAGTGAAGGGAAGAGTGTAGGCATCATCTTCCAGACTGCCACACCCTTTGACACTCCTCGGAAAATGAGGGAACTCGTTGAGTGGGTTAACACGGAGACCACAGCCAACCGCCACCACAACCTAATTCTCACGGCCATCTTCATTGTAAATTTCCTCGCCATCCATCCCTTTCAGGACGGCAATGGGCGACTCTCCCGAGTCTTGACGACGCTGTTCCTGCTGAAGGCCGGATATCTTTATGTCCCTTACAGCTCACTGGAGCGGATAATCGAGGAGAATAAAGACCGCTATTACCTCGCCCTGCGGCGGGCTCAGGCAAACCTCTACACCGACAATGCCCAACTGGGTGACTGGATCATGTTTTTCCTGCAATCGCTGAAGAAGCAGGTGGACATTCTGGCAAAGAAACTTGAGAGGGAGAAGGAACTGCTGGCAACGCCAAAACTTACTCAAGATATACTCGTCGCCGCCCGTGAGCAGGGGCGTGTGACCGTGCGTGAGCTTCAAAAGATAACAGGGGCAAGTCGCAACACCATCAAGTCCCACCTGAAAAGCCTTGTCGAAAAGCGACTGCTGACACAAGAGGGCAAAGGAAAAGGCACATGGTATCACCCCTGAGTACTTTTGTCTTATAGAAGGGTCGGGTTGTCGCCCCGTTTGACGTCTCCGGAATCCCACCGACGAAGCCGGTGCGGAGGAAAGGCGTGCGTCTGGAGGTCCTGAAGGGTCTGATGCGGCATTCGGACATCAAACAGACGTTGATCTATGCCCCTTATGATATGTCGGAAGGGCGACAGGCGATTGCCCTTCTGGAAGCCGGAATGCCGAGCGGCCAGCAAGCGGGCAAGTCAAAAAAGTGGAGCCGAAAGAACCCGGGATACTTCCATGGCGATGCCTAGAGGTTGGAACCAATTATTTGTCAGTTTGTTTTCTCATAGTGCGGAATTGAACCATGCCACAATCCTGCGCAATGGTGCCACATTTCATGGCCAAGAAATCGGAAATCAGGAAGTGGTTGGTTGTTTATATCAAACTCTCCTGACCATGGGACATATATTGTCTCTGTCTTCCGGACATAATAGGCAGCATAATGTGGCGCCAACGGCAAACCCTCCACTTCTCTTCTGAGAGTATCTGACATTTTAGATCTATCAACGCACACAATTGTTAATCCATCCTCTACTTTGAATCTTTCCGTCTTGGTTGCTGTCAAACACCCAGAGACATATGACATCACGAATACCGATAAGATCAATCTCCATGCTTTCATAAAAGCCTCCTGAATCATGGTGTGATCCCCTACAACGTGTTGCTACGCCTTAATGTGAAATTAAAAGGAAATTTGGATCAGAGGTCAGATTCTGAAAAGGTCACAGGTTTTATCAAAATGAAAGATCAGAAATTACCGCCTTTTAATTAATTTCGCGAAGTAGCATCACTCAAGGAGGGGACTGATTGGTCAAGTAACATCGGGGAACCTGATTCCCCACAACGAGGACAACAATAGTTTTCCAAATTTGGCTTTTTGTCCTTCTCCGTCAACATCATCCCGCACTTACAATTGCCTTTGTGAGGAAGCAGAACAAGCGTTTGAGCTAACTCACGTGCAAGCTCCTTCATCCCTTGCTTGAGATCAGCCTCCCGACGACGAAGAATAGTTTCCTGATTAGTCATAAGACTCCGATTCTGTAATGGTTAAAGATTTGCCCAGACTGACTGGATATCACAAACAAGAGGAACGGGGCGGGTGGTAAACGTCTCTATGAGGTCGGCTGAACCGCACCCCCCAGCTCATGTAATCGTTGGACTAGACCAATAATATATTGTTGAAGGAACCCTCGCCATCAGGAGTCAGGCTGAGGTTAACGGGGTCAATTTGCCAGATTCCATCAACGACGAACTTGTATTCATGAGAACCCGATGGAAGATTCAAAGTTGCGACATATGCTCCAGTCTTACTGTGCGGCTTTAATGACTGCTGGACGGGATTCCAACCATTGAAGCTACCGGCCACGAAAACCTCACGCCCCGGATGTGTTACCAGTTCAAACCGCACTTTTTTACCCGCTGTCTTTATCACTGTCTTTGTAGCTGTTACTGCCTTCTTCATAAGTTATGTCCTCTTCCTATGCATTCGTGAATATTACGGTCATTTCGTTTTTCAACTTAACCGTATGATGGAAACAGAGACATCGCAACGGCGTAGAACCTGAAAATGGAGTAAGGGATACCCTGAGAGGCAGATGGGAAACATTCGGAAGGAAAGGTGACTACACCTCATTGACCCGATACCCCTTACAGCAAAGACACGGGGGCAGTTATAGGATTTGGAGGCTTCAAGAATGAGTTGATCAGAATTATCGCCAAGGGAAAGGATAAGGCTGATTGCCAACGCTTCCCCTCCCCCATGTTTCCAATGCAGGTCATCAATGTCGGATAAAAATAATGCCTCACTTATCGAGAACTATCTTTATCTCATTGCTCCATCCCCGATTCTCTGCCTTGATGTTTCTATGGTCAGCCTGATACTCAAATTTAAATATGACGCTTCCACTGTGTGCACCATCTTCCTGTATGCGGTAATTCTGAATGATACCGCCAAAGAATGAGGGTTCCTTTAGTTTTTTATGGAAGAAGATTGAGCCATTTATGAGTTTTTGGGCATTGGATTCAGAAATCACCCAAAAGCCGCTTTCCCATACCTGACCATCAACCTTTGTAATTCCGGCATCACGCTCTATCAGATGGATACGAATATTATTTATAGTCATGGTCGGCATTCCCCTTCAAAGTCACGTTTACATTTCGGACAGGTATTCATTCCAACAAGATCTGACTCTAAAATCCGCTCACTGAAAGACCAATGCCCCGCAGAGTTCATGGAATCGTCTACCTAACAGATACAATATCAATTATCGGATTCATTTTTTCATGAATATCGTACCCCAAAAGGTTGGCAATTTCGGCATGACAACCATCCCAAACTTTCCCAAAGATTCGGTTTTCTTCCTCTGTAATTGGATTTATACCCGTCTTGTGAAAGTCTTTAATTTTCCGAATAACCTTTACGGCTTTGGCATCATTGAAGGCAATAGTTACATTCAGTTGAATTTCATCTGCAGTAAGACTCCATTCAATTTCGTTAATATTTTTAGGACAAACTTTAGAGATTACCCGCTTCACCTCAAATGAATGATTGTTTGCGGCTTTCTTAGCCGTCTTTTTATTGGTCGCCTTTTTCATTATCAATTTACCTTTTCTGTTTTCGGAACTTTATATTTCAAACATTACCGCCAAACTCTTTATGGACGGGGTAATTCTCTATAGGGGTCTACTGTGCCAGCCTCTTTCAAATTTCTTATATTATTATCAGAGAAATAAACATAATAACGACTGAGGGCTGGATCAGATAAACACAAGGAATGCGGGTTCTTAGATTTTAGTGGGTAACATCCTGCGATAAATCGGCAGATAATCTGTCAAAACCCGTTGCTCAACTTTAACAAGCCAATCATAAAAGTTCTCAAAAGCACGGGATTTTATAAAATATCGTACTCCATATTTCACCACTCGCAATATGTCCGCTTCAGGAATTGCTGTCTCTGAAACTATAGCGAGATGACTACAACGACATCCATTTACCAGTAGCGCCATTCTAATAGTTCCGCCCCATTTACCCCCTTCATACTGTAGTTAGAAATTATGAGGTCTGGGCACCCTTCTTCGTTCATGGAGCAGGGACAACTCTTGCGAATATACATTGGCGACTGTACGGGATCATCATAGGTTTTTACGTCATAACCCCTGCGTTCTAAAATGTGCCTCATCACGTTTAAGGCATTTTGGTCATTATCAATAACCACGGCTTTCAGGGATATTGCAGATTCTTTCCCGTTCTTCTTCGTTGTCGTCGTCTTCTTCGTCTTAGCAGGGTGAATTATGTTCATTTTACTTCACTTACGATTCCCTATGATTTGTAGGGGAACATATGGCTTTCAAAAGAATCTGCCAGCCAGAAATCGTCCACAACTTTTCTCAGGAGGGATTGACTTAGCATATTGTTCACTTGTGATTCTCTCTCTATCTGCTTCCGTTCCGACTGCTTGCGATCTACCTGCTTAATCCCTGTCATTTTGTGGTCGTGATCAACATCATCAACGGCTATGGATATTGGGTTCAAATGGCACAAATAGTTCAAGAGTTTCACAATCATCATGGTCACCTCCCTACATAATCCGTTTTTGGAACAATGGGGAGTTATCACAACAATAGATATAGGGGGAACCCTGATTCTCGTATCAGGGTTCCCCCTATCGGTACATGCCATTAACAGGGTGTACATTCCTAATATTACTATGCGGCGATCATGCCCTCTTCTGATAGAGATTGGAGTCGGGGATGACAAGGGCCGGGGTACCACTCCGTCAGTGAACGATTGAGTGTTCTCCGTTTCGACTCCGTAGGAGCCACGGAACGGTTTTCTCCCCATCTACTGGGAAAAATTGAGATGGGAAATACTGTGCCACTCAACTCTGGACGGACTCTGATTACTGCCAAAATTACTGCCGGGTAGCTCAGTTGGTAGAGCAGCGGTTTGTGTAACTTATTGAATGAGAATGGATTAATGATGGTGGCGAGGGTCGGAATCGAACCGACGACACGCGGATTTTCAGTCCGCTGCTCTACCAACTGAGCTACCACGCCATTTTAACCTCAACCTACTTATTGCAAGCAAGTTATGACTTACTGAAAAGTCAATATTCTCTGCCTGAAAAACGTCCCGTGACGCACCCATGACGCCACAGGGGCAATCTTGGTATCAGAAAGAGAGGGGACAGAATACATTACGCCCCTTCAGAATCAACCTTTTTCTCAAGTTAATCCTGACGTATTTATGTCCAGTGGGGTTCATCTACATTCATCTCCCCGGTCATGGGATTGGTTTGGGATGGGTTTGGGATGGGTTCCTGCACACCCTTACAACGTCTTCCCCTCAGGATAGTATTTCCAAAGAACCTGTGAAAACCTGTTGGAGTTGGATGAGCAATAGCGTTTCACATACTCCCACGGCTCAGGCTCTTCCTTTTCAACCAGCTGGGCATTCAAACTCGCTCTTGCCGCCTTGAGGGTTGGCAGATTGATTGCTCGCTCTTCGTTGATCAGGATTTCAACGGTGAAGGTATTCTCAACGGGCGGGGCAACTCTGGCGACGATGATATTCCTGTCACCAAAGATCAGTTCCATATGTTCAGTGCTTGAGCAAACCGTCCCTCTTCGCCATCGGGTTTTCTGTTTTTGGGATTTTACAGGCACCATTCTATTTCCGCCTCTTCAAAACAGCCTTCTTGCCTTTAACAGCCTTGACCACCTCCAGCCGCTTCCTCGCCTCAGCTTTACCACCTATCCCCCTGACAGCCATAACAGCCTTCTTTGTGGCGTCACGCAGCTTCAGCATCCCCGACTTGCTCTCCCATTGAACCACCGCCCCCTTGGAGACCGATGTCAGTCTCGCCAATTCATCCTGAGTCAGCCCCAGTTTCCTGCGGAGAGCCTTCACCCCTTTACCAGAGATCCAAACTCTTCCCTCATCAGGTTGTTCAACTTTGGGTTGGCTGGCTATGAGGGACGCCACCTGCCTCTGAAGTTCCTTGTTGGATTTCTCAAGGATGGACAGGCGGCTCTTGAGGTCGACCACCGTCTTTTTGAGGATGATGGTGGCTGAACGGGTTGGGGAGGAAAGGGCTTTTGCCTCATGTTTGGAGATGCGTGATATTTCAGCTTTCAGGACTTGAGCGATGTTCATAGAGCTCCTTTGGTTGGTTAAAGATTTATTACTAAAATACGCTTATGGGGCGGGAGTTCAAATGGAATGTGTCCGGGGATGGATGAACAGTGCCCGATAATCGGCAAGTTCCTGTTTCGCCCTGTTCAGTATCTTTCTCACTTTCACCCGCCTGTCATTCCGTCACCGCTGCAGGCTTCCACGCCTTCATCCAGGATCGTGCGGCTTCCTTTTCCGACGGCGATAACAATTTCTCAAGCGACTCGAGAAATACAGGGGCATCCCCATCCCCTCCTGCGGCGGACAAGAGGAACCAGCCATAGGCCGCGCGGATATCCTGATCCACACCTCTCCCTCGGGCATAACAAATGCCAAGGTTATATTGTGCCAGGGCATGTCCTTGATCTGCCGCCTTACGGAACCACTTCACCGCCGCCTCATCATCCTGGGCCACCCCGCGGCCAAGCGTATAGGCGTTGCCCAGATTGTATTGCGCCAGAATATCCCCCTGTTCGACAGACCTACGGAACCACTTCACCGCCTCCACCTCGTTGCTGACAACACCCTGACCCACCATATAGGCCACCCCGAGACTGCATTGCGCCACCGCATGACCCTGGTCCGCCGCCTTACGGAACCACATCGTGGCCTCCACATCGTCCTGCGCCACCCCCCGGCCAAACCGGTAGGCATTCCCCAACTTGAATTCCGCCTGCGCGTCACCTTGTCCGGCGGCTTTGCGAAGCCACGTGATGGACTGCGCCATATCGGCTTCAACCCCCGCCCCTTTGTCATACGCAAGACTCAGCCTATATTGGGCCTTCGCATCACCCCGTTCTGCCCCACGCTTCAATGACTGGATCGTTCTGTCAGCGCCCGTCGTTGAATTGGTCCTTGTGAAATTCCACTTCAGCAGCCCCGTGATCAGAATGACCAAGAGCGCAACGCTGGACCAGCGTACTAAAAACCTGGTTTTCTGACTGCGCTTCTTCATTACCGCTCCTGCCCGTGCCGGAAGATTACAGGACGACCGAACCCTCATAGTTATCCGAAACCTCAATTACCTGCCCGCCCACGCGCAGCATTGCAGAAGCAGCCTTTGGCAAATGCACCTTCAGGCCGTAAGTCGATACTCCTGTTTTCTCCCATTCCATATGCACCTGCCCCTGCGGGATGCAATAGGTGGCGGAAAAATGATCAAAGGCGGCCAGATGCGGCGTCAACCCAATCCGCTGATACCCCGGAGCCAGCGGGACCAACCCCATCACCCCCCGATAGACCAGGTACGGCAAAGGCGCACTCCAGGCATGATTAAAGGAATCATGGTGCTCCCCTCCGAACGCTTCCCACGTCGTCGTGGCACCGCGTTCAAGCATCGGCGTCCAATACTGCTTGATGGTCTGCACGCCCAGTCCGGGCTGCTCCAACCGGCTCAAGGCGTCGGCAATGAAGAAGTAGGAGTAGGGCGATCCCTGCGCCACCCAGGGATTCCGTTCAATATCCACGATCTCCTGCATGGCAAAATTGGCTTCAGCGCCCGACAATACCCCAGTGGTCACGGCCAACGCGTTAACAATCTGGGAACAGCCGAAGAACCCGCGCGCTTCGTTGCGGCCATCCGCAAGAAGTCCTTTGTCGGACATCCAAAAGGTCTCGCGGATGGCCCGTGTAAGGGCTGCAATTTCCCCCTGAAGCGGCCGGGCCCTCCCCTGAACCCCATGAAGGAAGTCCACCGCCTGCAGGGCCTGCAGATAAAACAGGTTGATCCCGGCATTGCAATCCTCACGCTCAATCCCCGTGGTCGTGCGCGGATGCCATCCCAATCCGGGATGATCAAGAAAGAGCAGTCCGTGCCGCCCCACTCCCGCCGGGCTCGACCCGAGCATAATCAGGCCTGCGTTATTTTTGAGCCGCCGGAAATCGGCCACGATCTTTTCACAGGTCCCCAGATGCGCTTTCACCGCCTCCGTATCCGCCGTGAAGAGATAATACCGCTTGAGCATTTCGACCGGGACCAGGCTGTAATCATAAAGCGGCTCGCCCATCCCATAGAGACTCCCGTTAACCATGCCGGTGACGGCATACTCATCCGTCATGGCATCACACAGGCGCCGGAGCTGGGAGAAATTGCCCGTCATGTGCCCCACCGACTCGAGCACCCAGAGGGAATCGCCCCAATACGTGCCGCGCTCCCGGGTATTGCAATCGTAAGGCTCCGCCTGGTTGTTGAGCATGATGCTGCGGCGGGAAATGTCATAAATGCTCATGACCGTGCGATCCCGCACCACCAGGGCATCCTGATAATCCAGATTGGCGCGGGATTCATGGGCGACCACATCGAGAATCTCCAGGTCCCCCTCAAAATCCTTAAGCACCACATAGAGATACTGGTATCCGTTGGAGTTGAAGAGCCTGAACCGGTTGAGCCCGGGCGCGAGCTGCAGCCGGGTGTAGTAGCAGGAGCCGTTCCGGGAGATGCTCGGCCGGCCATCACGCAGATGCTCGGCAAAGGCCACATCCACCGTCGCCTGGCCAGCCGACCGGATGGTAATGGTGAAATCGCCGGTGGTCATGCGCATGAAGTCATACAATACGGCTAACCCTTTTTCTCCCTTGCGGCGGTTCAATCGCACGGTGCCGCCCTTGAACATGGCATATTCGTCGGCGGCATAAACGGGCACGCGGTACTCACTATCCAGTCGCATGGCATTATCCCGCAGGGAATAGATCTCCGGTGTCATCGTGAACACATGCAGTACGCGCAACGGCTTCTCCTGGCTCCACCGCAGAATGGGTACGGTACGCGGACGAATCTCAAGGGGCTCCTCGCGCCAGCTCCGGACCGGCTTCAAGTGTTTAGGAAGCGTGGTCTCATCCCCTTCCCGCGCGCCCGCATGGTAGTCCTGCGAGGCAAAGTCCGACAGGACGCGGAACGAGGCTAAATTCAGATCAACCGACTCGATCCCGCCCAGGGCCCAGGTCATTTTCGGGGTCTCCCGCGCCCAGGCCGGAATGGAAAATCCCTTCCAGGCCTCATCGGTTTTCACGACCATCTCGCGTCCATCCCCGTTGGTGACACACAGCGCCGCCAGCACGCCGGGCTGGCTGACGGTATTGTATTTCACGGTTTCCCCGATATACCGGGCCAGTACAAACAGCGTGTTGCGCCCGGGCCGCAGATAGGCGGTCACGTCATAGTCATCGATCATGATCACCGGCTTGCGGAAGGGCGCGGGCCCGGCATTGACGAACTGACCATTGATATAAAGCTTATAATGAGTGTCCGCAAAAATCCCGATGTGGGCCTGACCGGGCTCCCCGTCCACATCAAAGGTCCGGACAAACCCGGCATAGGTGTCCTTTTCAACCGTTTCAAGCCAGATCCAGTTTGCCTGCTTGCAGGCGTCGATGACATTCATCATATGACCCTCCACTCCCTTTTTGGACTGCGGTGGCTCGACACCGCTTTCCCATGGCCCGGCTTGACGGGCCTCCCTAGCCACTGGCGCGTCAAGCCGCGCCTCTCCAAAGCGGCATCAAGCTGCCGCACTCCAAATTTCCGCTGCCAACGTCAGCCGGGCATCATTTCTGTCCTTGGGCGATGGCGGTAATCGAGAAGATGCTACCATATTTCGGGAACGTTACCTCAACCGGTTGCGGACCGCCCTCCACAACGAACTCCGCCAGATGGGCTTTTTTATCTACGGTCCGGGACTGCGCCCCGGCCGCCGTCTTCAGGATCACTTCCGTGGGGGTCCCGCCTATGGGCTCCGCTGACACCCTCACTGTAAACTGGCCCGCAGGGAGGATGAACTTAAACGCATTATCCGCATTCAGCTTACAGGAATCCCGCTCCAGGGGATCATGCACCCAGCGCCGTTCAAGATCTTGCGTCACCGGCAGCACAAACCCGTACCCGCGTGCCTCGTCCCACACATCCCCCTTGCCAACCGGGGTGTACCAGCGCGGCAGGCCATAGCCCTTGAGCATGCCCAGCCGCTGTCCTGCAGGTCCGAAATCAAACAACCTGGTGGTCACCGCCGTTAAGGCCGCACGTTCACCCCGGTGTTTTTCCCTTGTAGCAGCAGCCTCTTTCAATAACTTTTCATAAGCGGGGGTTGACCCGGCCAACGTGATGTAAACCGGCATTTCACTCAGCACCACGCCGGCCGTTTCCTTCACCTCCGTCACACGACCAAAGGCATCACACACGCTGGCCTTGCCCAGATCAATCCCCAGCGGCTCCGTTCCCTCGTAACGCCAGGCGGTAATCAACTGACGGGTCCCCGTCTTCCACAGGAACATCCAGACTTTCGGGTCGGCAGAGGGCAGACGCAGGGCCTTCCCTTCAAACCCCTGAAGCTGGCGGATCATGGTGGCCACGGTAAACCATTGCGGCCGGACAGTCAGATCATTCCGGAGCAGGCCGGCGCCGGCATGCTGCGTCGGGGTGGAGCCCTTCTCGCGGTAAACGAACACCTTCTCCACGCCTGCGGCCAGGGCCAGCATCACGGCGCGCGGCACCTTGGCCGCCTGATAGCGCTCCGTCCGCCCGATCGGCCCGCCCACATCATTCCCGGTTTCCGTCAGCCAGATTTCGGCTTTGGGCTTCACCTGATCCCGCCAGGCCACCAGATCCTCAATCTCTTCCGGATAGGTGTGCCCGCCCGTCACATGACCGGCACGGTTGACATTCGGATCCCAGCCGCAGATCTCAGGCTCCTCGCGGCCGCTATAGAAATGCACATTGATGATGTCCACAAAATCAAGAGGGGTCTTCCCGTCCTGATATTTGTAGGACGCCAGTTGCCCGACCACCTCAAGGCTGATTCCTGCCAGCCCGCCCGAGCTGACCGGCAAGGCCGGATCCGCCCGGCGCGCCCCTTCGGCCCCGGCGCGCATCACCTCAAAATACTGGGGCATGGTTCCCACAAACGGGCCCCAGCCCGGATCATTCAGGTTGGGCTCATTCCACAACTCAACGGCATTGATCAGTTTCGTGCCGGTCTGCTTGTCGGGGGTGAGCAGTTTTGCGGGGTCCACTTTAGCCGAGCCAGCCCAGGCCACCAATTGGAATACCGCATCCCCGTAATCCGCATTGTTGACGGGCGGATAGCCGGCCCGGTTCTTCGTGATTTCCTTCGGCGCCGAGCTCGCCCAGGCCGGCGGCTGAAAGACATATGGCAACACCTTCATCCCCAGGCCCTGATACGTTGAATAGATCTTATTCTGATCCACATTCCAGGGATCCACGGAGCCGTCAAAGGCATACTTATCCTTGGCGGTGCAGAACATCTGCCATTTGGCATTTTCGAAACGCACCCAGCCGAACCCGCACCGGCGCATCTCGGTGGCCAGCGCCACATCTGAGGCGTTGATGCCGAAGCGCCCGGTTTGCGCGGTATCCGCTTCCGTTGCCGGCCGGACCAGATAAGGCGTCCAGCGGACTTCCTTCCGGCCACCCACTTCCGCGTCAAGCCCCAGCAGATAAGCGCCCGGCGGCACAGGCACTGTCCCAGTCAACATCACTTCCGCAAAATCATGCGGCGGGAGGGTGGCGGACCCGTTTCCTTCCGCGATCTGCTCGCCGGTGTGAGGGACCTCCAGGCGGTCATTGGCGGCACCATCATACACCATCACCGACACCGGCAGCCGGATGCAATTGGTCTCCTTACCGTCATTGTGGAAGCGGAACTTCAACCATCGGGCGGGAACCGGCTGGGCGGGCCAGGGCAGGACCTGCTGGTTCCACTTCTTATGAATGTCAAACCTCTGCAAAACCGCCACCGGCGTAAACGTCACCCCGTCAACCGATGTCAGGACATCGGCCTTCCAGATCCAGTTGGCATCGCCCGCCACATAGTGGACAGCCGAGATATTCCGGCTGACGCCCAGATCAATGAGGGCCGTGGCTTCCTTGTATCCGCTCCCCCAGGGCGCCTCCACACAGGAGTTATCGTCACCATCACAGAGTTTGGCGGGCCCCTTTTCCTCACCGTCCACCGTAAACGTATTCACGCAGCCGAGCGCATGATCAAACCCCAGCACCGGATCCGGCGGGGGGGAATCATTGAACGTGGGATTGGCCTGCAAGGTGTAATGGAGGGAGACCGTACGCGCCACTCCGTCCAGATTCTCGGCCATCAGCCGGGCGGACAAGGGGAGTCCGGGTTCAGCCACCAGACTGCCGGCCTCCAGCAGTTTAACCCCCGCCTCGCCGGGCCGGAGTTCAGTCAGCGCGGTCAGGCCATCGACGCCCACCGAGGTGGGCCCCGCCTCTTTGGTGAACCACACCAGATTCACGGCAGACAGCGGCAGATCAACCTTTCCATCCTGGTCTTTCTGTTCATACGACGGCTTAAAGACGTCCTTGGCAGGATTGATTTCAAGCAACTTCCAGCCCGTCCAATCCGCCGGCACCAGACACGACAACCGCTCCCCTTTGGCATCCTTGATCTGGAGCCCGATCTCGCTGACATTACTTTCAGGCTTGAGATAGAGCCAGACAGACAGCCGCTGACAGCCCGGGAGCGTCCCCTCATAGACCACGGCATCCCCCTTGCCTCCCTTGATCCGGGCAATCCCCGACATCTCCACGACCGCATTCCCTACCTTGGGTTCGATACCGGTCGCAAGCGCCGTTCTTGCCTTGTCAATATTCCAGGCCCCGATTCCGCCCGGCACATCCATGGCGTTCAATAACCTACGTTGCAACGGTGCGGAAGATGAATCTTGGGCGCCTTCTCCGGAACCAAGGCAGGGCAGGGCCACCATCAGTAAAGAAGTTCCAGCGAGGATTGCTGTTTTTTTCATTTTTTTCCTTTAGGGTTATTTCAAACAAAATGATTTTAATTGTCCGGGATAAAGAGAGAGAACTACCCGTTCATCCTCCCGTTTGACAGATTCCCCCGTCACGGCATCCACCAGCACGGCCCCATCCGGAAAGGCCAGGGCGAGATTGGTCTTGGCCCCGAATCCGGTGTTTACCACTGCAAAATACGTGCCCTGGGCTCCGGCAGGAATCGCCCTGACCACAACCTCAGGGTCAGCTGAGGCCGTTTTGAGAATGTGGCTTGGCAGGGCTGGCAACGCCAGAAAAGCGGCATTGAAGGCCCGTACATACTCAGGGAACCCGCGTGCCAGCGAATTCCCAATCAAATAACCCAGATACCGGGGATCCCCATTCGCCATTGCCCGCGCCTCTTCCATCATACAATAGGGGCCGGCACGCTCCATATCTGATGCGAAATAGCCCATGATGTCTTTGCCGTCTTTTCCGGACATCATATTCTCGTTAAGCGTATGGTGGCGAACCATGGCCAACCCCTCCCCGCTTCGGAAGGCCTCAAGCGTCGCAGGATTCGCCACAGTATACAACCGGTTGAATGTATAAGTGATGACGGTCCCATCCTTCGCCTTAAAGTTAGCGGGATCAGACCCCGGTACCGAGTGCTGCCATTCCCATTTCCCCCAGGTGGGACGAAGGGAATTGAGAAGCACCTTGCCATACAAATCATCTTTCACGGCCTGGTCAAAGGACAGCGGATTCCGCTTCTGCAGCTTCCCCGCCATGACCTGATTCCAAAGCGGAACATCATCCGTGACCATCACATTTCCGGAAAGACTGTCTCCCGGCTCACTTGCATCGGTGGTCAACATCACAATGGCTTCCTCCCCAACACCGTGGTCACGCAGATGCTTCGCAAGGGCTGCGAGAAACGCATGACGCTTCGCAAACCACCATTTGTAATAGGCATTGAGGGCAGCGGCGTCGGCCGAGAGTGCGGCCCGGGTCACCGTCACCCCGGATTCCGAGGCATAGCGCGCCAGATCCCGGTCCCCGAAACTCATGGGCATCTGGGAGGGCCGGGTCCTGAACCAGGCGCCGACAAAATTCACCTTGTTCGTGTACGGGATAATGGTGCAATCCAGCAGCCGTTTGGCGTCGACCAGGGCTTCCGGATCCAGAATATTGATGTGGGCATTGTTCTCCAGCCAGCCGATCTGCGTATACGCCTTTTCACCCTTCAAGGTCCTGACGCTTTGATTCCCCCTGAGCCCACCGGGGCCTGTGCTTCCGCCATATTCGAAGTAGGGAAGTACATAGAGATCCTTATAGTCCCGTGCCACAGTTTCCAACATCCGGCTCCAGCGGTCAGAAGTGGAAGCCGGCACAAACCACTGATCATCATGGGCGTTCCATCCTTGATTATGACCGAACTCGAGTAGATCCTTTGAAAACGTATTCATCCCGAGGAACTTCATGTTCTTCATCTTCATCTCGAACCAGTCATTGGGATCATCCATGCCACGGGAGAGCGGTTTATCCTGGCCATGAGGAACCGTCACCACGCCATCCGCCATTTCTTCGCGGCAGAAGATAAAACGACGTGGCAGGGGTGCGGGCGGGTACCTGATGGCCACATCATAGGTTTCGGGGTGCTCCACTTCGTACAAACTTATGGTGGCCACAGCGGCACCTGTGGACAATGGGGCATTATCAGCATCAGGCTGAGCGATGTAGACCCAAAAGCCCTTATCAGGGGTCTGGGCGCGCAGCGTGTCACCATGGCGCAATACCCCGAATTCTGGCGTCCTCTGATGAAGATAGAATAATTGATTCCAGCGTCTGATGGTGCTGGACAGGGGATAGCTTAACGACTCCGGATTGTTGTTCACATACTTGCCGATAACGGTATCCGACGCCACCTTACCGGTGGCAACCCCCCTCCCTGTTTCACAGCCCCAGTTCTGGATAAACATCAGGCGGGGCTGGTCTTCAGGAAAGTCCACAGTCAGCACATACGCTCCACCGGCCTTGAGCCCTTTCGCGGCTCCGATATTAAAGGCCATGAACCGGGCCGAGTCACCCATCTTGAGTACCAGGCATGACCGCCCCAGGATTTCCTTCGCCTCACACGCCTTCTCATCCGGATAGTAACGGACCTGGTGTCGCCCCTGATCCGTCGCACAATTGATTTCATCCACCAGCTTGAGTTTCGAATAATCAAACCCCTGCGGTTCCTGCCCCAACGCGAGGCCTGCGAGCAAAATCACACCCCAAAAGTGAGCGGGACAATGACTGCGGTTCAAACGAAAAGCTCGCAAACTGCGGAATGGTTGAAGCCCGATCATAACACCTCCCGAATGGTTTGGCCCATCTTCACATAATATGATAACGACGTAAGGGAAATATTTCATTAATGCATGAAACTTGTCAAACTTTCTCGCTAGATTAAAATTAAAGTCTTTTGAGAAAATGATAAGTAACTCACAGGATTCCCAGCGACTTGCATTTGAGGTAACGTCAGCATCAACCCTACGGAATGAAACCATTTTAAAGAAACTGCTGGAATTGAATATTCATCCTGATCTTCTGGCCACCCTGGCCATGGTGCCCCTTGTGGAGACGGCCTGGGCCGACGGGAAGATCCAGGAGAACGAGCGCACCGCCACCCTGAACGGGGCCTCCAAAATCGGCATGGGGAAGGAGGGCTCCGTGGATTACACCATTGTATTTGCGCCCCTTGACCATGCCGTTTCGCTCGTGTATCTTTATCCCTTCAATCTCTTGAGATATTCTGCAAGAAGTTGATTTAAAACACGTTGGGCGAGTGGTGAAATTGGCAGACACGCAAGACTTAGGATGATAAGAAGTGTTTTGCCGCGACCTGCACGAAAGCGCAACCATCCGTAATTTAACTGGTTATAAAATCACACCACTGCGCGTAAATGCAAAATAATGCGGGCTATCGCTCAAAAAATGTGGCGCAAACTGGCGCAAACTTTTCGTGATGAAATACAGATGGAGATTGGCTTTAAAGCACCTAGAAGCCGCATAGACAGGCCCGTGTATTAGTCAGCTCAAACTTTCTCACGAACAAGCTGTGTCGGCACCGTCTCACGACGCACCTTTCGAGCAGAAACCTTTCGCTCCTTGGCCCCACCCAAATCTACAGGATCGGCCATCAACTCGGCGCGCTGGGCTTCGTCTATCCATCTGCGATTAACAAGGTGATGGCCCAAAGCATCTAAACTTACATCCGTTTTCTTAGCCAAAGCGATAAGGCCCGAATAATCCAAATGAGTCAGATCCACATTCTCTTCGCGTGCGGCCCGGATAATCAGCGCATCGGGCATCAGCAGCGCAGCAGCAAATGCGTTGGCGCGCTTCTCAATCTCAACTGGAGCCCATTCTCCTGAGACAATCTGTAGTTCCACCCCGTGATGCCGATCATACAAAAGATGGCACAATTCATGGGCCAAAGTAAACTTCCTCCCCGTCGGGTACTTATTGCGAACATTGGCGACGTTAACAGCCACAACAGGCCTCTTGGACGCATGCGCAATGGCCACAGCCCCTATCGAAGTGTCAGCTAGTTCAATGTCGGTGATTTGAACACCATTATCCCGAAGATGTTTCTCAATATCAACGGGGTCACCGTCAACACCCACCCTCGAAGTCTCGGCCCATTCCTGCGCCAATGCATAACCCTGCACCCAAGGTTCCGTAGTCGGTTTGACCGGCTCGCTTCGCACATACTCCTTCAGTTTGTCATGCGTACTCTTTACATTGGTTTGGTTCAGCAAAAGTTCCGCTAACGTGAGCGCATCCTTCGCATCAATCGTCGGACGTACGGAAGCGAACATCAATGCCCCGGCACATTCACCACCTACGAATAAAGTCTCCGCGCCAGCAGGTGCAAAGAGTTCCTTAATCAAATTGGTTTTGTGTCGATACTTTGACCGAAGGTCGCAAACCAACTGTTCCCACTGGGTCCGCCATACAGACGGATCACGCCCCAGACCGGCAAGAATCCCTAAACGGGACAATCGCCGTTCTTTCTTCGTTAGGCGATGAATGAGATTATTAAGATCTCTCACCCTATGGGATTTAGGCAGCGCCAAGCGCAAAGCCGAAACAGCATCACTCAAAACCGAGAAAAGGGGGATTGCCACATCATAAGGGGATAAGCCAACAGCCCCGTCACCGTTACAGAACTGAAACCCTTCTGGTGCCCCAGCAGGTGCATCTGCGGTCCAAGAAACCTCAATACACTCCCCAAGCCGACGAAGCCATATATCAGGGAAGAGACCACCCTCGCGATGCATCAGAATACTGTGTCGCCTCGCCCAGTTATCTACACATGATGCGGCCTCAGAATCCCAGCCGCCAGGTTGATCAAATGTTTCCGGTGAATTCAGTTTACGAAGCGCATCCCCGCCGGAACCAGACACGTTTCTGTAAGGAAATCGCTGTTCATGAAATAAGTAGTCCCATTCCGTAGCTACCCATTCCAGCACCGGCAGCAAATACCAAGTTACATATTCCTGTAGAACGCCGTCCACATAATGAGCACACAGATTCCGTCCGTCAGCCCAAATCTGGAACCGCCCCCAAGTCGCTTGTTCCTCATCCGAAACGCATCCAACTTCTGGATCTGGAACAAACTCAAGATGGAAGAAGAACTTAGACCGGTCACCACGGCCGAATTGCCCGAAAAGATTGGTAGAATCGCCGCTCATGACTATGCCCGCTTCCAATTTCTATTGATATCGTGCCGCTTGACAAGCCCCGTCTTTTGAAAATCGTTACGAACAGTCTCAGGAACCTCACTCCAACCCACCGGGTATCCATGCCAAACCCCTGAACCGTTGTCTTGCCCAGCAAACGGGCGTCCACTGTCCACGGCATAACGCTGTCGGCCATGCGCTATACTGTCTTTAAGCATCTGCTTCGCCCGGTCCAAGCCAATGTCATTAGGACACAAAGAACCCCTCCGCCCGGATTGCCAAGGTTCCTTGTGCTTCCGGCTTGACTCGTACCGCAGTCCCTCATTGTTAGTCGTTGTTGTCATACCCAATAGGTTTTCTCATATAAATATGCCACGACCAACCCTGATACGGCTATCATTTTTTTCGAGTTGGCCTGACTGCTGGAAGCCCCCCCCTTTCGGTATACTCTTACGACACCTCTCAAGGCCCAACTTTCTTAGAGCCAAACCGCCTCAAATAGCCTAGTCGCTTCAACTTCTTCACAACTTCTGAACATTCCGCATTATTGTTGTACGGTCCTTGCCCATCTTTTCAGCCATGTCATCGTATGAAATGGCTGGATCCATGGATATTAGGTGCATCAAATGCACCTGAAGCTGATTTTTAGGTGCATTTTCAGGTGCATTCCATGATTTTTCCACGCCAATAAGGCCTTTTTTTAGGTGCATTTGTCGTTTCTTGATGCACCTTTGTCAGAGATGCCGTTGCTGTAAAGGTGCAGGCATCCCGGTCGTCCTTGAATTCAATTGCCGCCCATTCTGACACAGCCCGTGACCCCGGTAGATCTCAACATTGCTTAATCACGGATCCGGCATCTCAGTAACATCGATCCTGTGCTTCTTCATCAAGACATCAAGATCCTGCGCTTTGAATACAATCAGCCGTCGTCCAAGCCGATGGAAGGGCAAGTCGCCATCATGTTTCAGTGAGTCAATCTGACGGAGGCTACACCCGAGATATTTCGCAGCTTCATGCCGTCTGAGATATGTTTTTTGGGATGATGGATTCTGCCCTGAGGAACTCAAAGAAACCTGATTTCTCTCAAGGAGGTCGCGCAGCGGTGGCCACTGTTTGGGAATGCGCCCATTAAGAATCGCCATGACTGCATCGCACTGATCTGAAGTGACACTCACGTCAGCACCCAGGACCGTTTCGATGACCTTTTCTGTCATGGCATTCATGAACTTCGAGCCTCGTTCTTTTCCCGAGAGCCCTCCGCCGAATGCTGCGTGCTTCCTTATTGTTGGTCTTCAATCCATTCCGGCAGAAAGGGCTCAATCGTTAAAGATAGTGTAGCTACCGGGAGCACCATCGAACAGGGAACAGCGTGGGCTGTACAGGGCGGGAACGGGAACGAATGTTGTTTACACTTCTTCCTGCTACGCTATTATTTTCTCCATCATACATTCAGTAGCGAAAATACACAAATCCGAAGGAGAAGTCGTATGTCCAAGAACAACAGAGTTTTCATAAGTTTCGCGATTGAAGATGCCAATCTGCGCACCCTTCTCGTCGGCCAAGGCAAACACGAGGACACGCCATTCTCATTTGTTGATATGTCCGTGAAGGATCCGTGGGATGATTCATGGAAGACACGGTGCCGAACAAAGATAAAGGGGTGCGACGGTGTCATCGGCATTATCACGAAAAATACGCCTAAAGCTACCGGTCAACTATGGGAGCTCAATTGCGCTTACCAGGAAGGCGTGCCTGTTTTTTTGATGTACGGCACCGAAGACCGCCCCGCAACCCTTCCAGAACCCGTGAAAGGCCGCCGTATTTTGACTTGGTCTTGGGCAAACATTGCATCGTTTCTCGATAACCTTTAGCAGAAATCGTCCCGCGAATATTAAGGTGGGGTATTGAAATGCGAAAAGCTCTTGTTGTCGGAATCAACTACTACAAATACAGCACACCCCTCTTCGGGTGTGTTGACGACGCGCACTCAGTGAAGGCCATTATAGAAAGGCATGGTGACGGCTCCGTCAATTTTGATGTTCGACTGTTTACCGGCACGGGACCGACTGATATGGTTCTGCGGTCTGACTTGAAAGACCATATTGAAGAATTATTCAAAGACGACAGTGATATTGCAATGTTCTATTTTGCCGGACATGGGCACATTGAGGCTACAGGGGGATACCTTCTTACCAGCGATTCCCGTAGAGGCGATGAAGGGCTGTCACTCTCAGATATTCTTATTCTCGCCAATAATTCAAAGGCTAAAAGTAAGATCATAGTGCTCGATAGCTGCCACTCTGGAATCGCGGGAACACCACCTTCCGCTGCTCAAACCGCTGTGCTCTCTGAGGGGCTCACTATTCTCACCGCTTCCACTCAGGATCAGTATGCAACAGAAAAGAACGGACGAGGAGTCTTCACGACTCTCTTAGTAGATGCCTTGAGCGGCGTTGCGGCAAATCTTGTAGGTGATGTCAGCCCAGGCGGCGTGTATGCCTACATAGACCAATCTCTTGGTGCATGGGAACAGCGTCCGGTGTTTAAAACAAACGTGAAAAGTTTTGTGTCATTGCGAAAGGTTCAACCGACCATCCAGTTATCTGACCTTCAACGTATTGTCGAATTTTTTCCGAGTCCTGGTTCTCAGTTTTCCCTCGATCCTTCATTTGAGTCTGAGTTAAAAGGTCGAAGCAATGGAATGCCAGCGCCAAACCCCGAGAACACACGAAAATTTGCGATTCTTCAGAAATATAATCGCGTTAACCTCGTTGTTCCGGTAGATGCATCGCATATGTGGCATGCTGCGATGGAGAGCAAATCATGCAAGTTAACGGTTCTTGGTGAGCATTACCGGCGACTTGTTGAGCGGGGCCGAATATAGACCTCATTACGAGAACAATCCGACGCAAACACTATTATTTAGCTTTGTTGGCAAGTTAAGGAAAGCTCATCACGGGATCCCAGTCGGCCACTGAAAGCCTCGTGCCAATTTCATGTTCTGTGGTGTATCCCGAAATCCATGTTTGCGTCGAGACGATGCTGGCTGTGATGCCAACTACCCCTTCAGAACGCGCGCCTTCATTTCCTTGCCGGGCTTGAATTTTACAACCCGACGCGCGGGAATGACAACGCTGTCCCCTGGCTTCTTGGGATTGCGTCCGATGCGGGACTTCCGGGTGATGACCTCGAATACGCCGAAATCGCGAAATTCGATGTCTTCCCCGTCGACGAGACTCTCGGCAATATAGTCGAGCGTCTTCTGGACAACCGCCATGACTTGCTGTTGGGACAATCCGGTTTCCGTGGCAATACGAACGACCAGTTCACGCTTTGTCATAAGTCTCCTGAAAATTGCATCCACACATGTCGACGGTGACAATCAGATACTCAGTGATGGTCCCGCCGTTCCCTGTCGACTCGGGCACGATAGTACATGCCCCCACACCCGGCAATCATGGATGTCACGACAAGCTGACGACAGGCGATTCAATGAGCGTTGTTCGTCCTTTCCTTCAACGCCTCCAGTTCTTCCTGATAACGGAGCATTCGCTTGAAGGTGTCATCATTGCCTGCCAATTCCCCGGAACGAATAACCTGTTCCAACCCAGAGATGGCTTCAGTCAGCCATGCCGCCCTTACAACATTATCCTTGTTCATAATTTGCTTTTGCAAACTGCAACACGTCATTGCACTCAGCACCATCATTTTGGCAAAAATCAAACGATGTCCCGCCGACCACCCACTACGTCAGGAGGGAAGTGGATCTGTGAAAGCAGGCCACGCAGCAGATACAATCAGGGAGATTGTACCGGCCCTCACCGGAGCCAATAGGTCTCCCGCAGACAGAACACTCCTGCACATCCGCAGTCATCGGGGCGGAGGAATCTTGGCTGGCAGCCTGACCGTTTTCTTCCATACCATTCCTGTTAACAAGTAAGCCGAAACAGAAAAGACAGTAGTGTGGCGCCCACTTTTATCTCATGCGTCGTTTCACGCAAATGCTTAAGTCGCCAGCTCACAGGCCAGATCAGCTGCGGAAGCAGCGTCTGCGGCATAGCCGTCGGCTCGGATTTCATTTGCGAATGCCTTTGTCACGGGGGCTCCCCCAATCATAATCTTCACCCTCCCAGCAAGGTCGGAGGCCTTCAACGCATCCACCACTTCCTTCATGTTCGTCATCGTAGTGGTCAACAGGGCGGAGGCTCCGATTAGTGATGCGTTGTTAGCGCGTGCCACCGAAATAAACTTTTCCGCCTCCACGTTGATCCCGGCGTCAACAACCTTAAACCCGGCGCCCTCGAGCATCATGCCGACCAGATTTTTACCGATGTCATGCAGGTCGCCCTGGACCGTCCCGATCACCACCACCCCACGGGGCTCGACTTTCGCGGCCGCAAGCGCAGGCTTAAGGATTTCCATGCCACACTTCATGGCCCGGGCCGCAATCAACACTTCCGGGACATAGACCTCATTCTTCTTGAACTTTTCACCGATGACGCCCATGCCGCCCAACAACCCCTTGTTTAGGATTTCCGCCGCTCCGATGTTTTCATTCAACGCCTGCTGGACCAATACCTTCACGTCATTGGCTTTGCCTTTCATCAACTGCTCTTTAATCTGTACCAATACTTCACTCATCTGGTTCTCCTTCTGTTTTTTACAGTTTAGCCTGTAAACCTCAACTCGCCCCACTCTTCTTGCCGGTGAAAGTTCAGCACTTGATGCGGCGAAGTGGAGGACAATACCGGCTTTTCCCGCCCGCGCGTGTAGTCGTAGCGGCTGAATGAGAACAGCCACCGGTCACCGGTTCGCGGAAGGAAGACCTCGCAGACCATGGCGAATGGGATCTCGACGGCCACTTCCCACCGCTGGGCGGCGGGATTCACCCGGACGCGGCTTTCAATGACTCGGTCGATAAACCACTCCTGAGGAATGCCGGGCTTGGCACGGGGTTCGGCAAACTCGCGGGCAGAGGGAATGCGTAACTGAAACTTCTGGTTCTCGGGCGTCACATGGATCTCGACGTATGACTCCTGACTACAGGGACGCAGGAATATCTCGAAAACGTCGCCTGACATGAATGATGGCTCATTGAACCGCTTCTCGGGATTGAAGATGTCAGCATCCTCAAGTTCGGCATAAACATACAGTGCCTCGCGGGTCCACCCTGTTTTCACGCGCAACGGGCGAAAACCGGGTTCTGGTTCAACCAGCCACGCTTGTTGCGACTCAACCGCCGGTGCGTTGGCAAAGACGGCATCGATCCAATGCCATGAGTCGAAGGCCACCGCGTCCAGCGGTTTCACAGACAGACGAGGAGGTGTACTCACAATGCTTTTTCCTCCAAACAATGGCGATCCCCCACCAAATCCGAACTGATCAACTGTCGTATTTGGGCCGCTTGAATGACATCACGGTCTTTCCATAAAGCGTCCAACAGTTCTGCCGGAGTCGAATTTTCCTCCACGGCAAGCAGCCGGACTGCCGCTGCAGCGCCACGCACATACCGCTCCGGCTGTATCCCTTGCCCGAGCGCCAACCGCATGGTCCCGATGAGTCGGTCATCCCACCCCAGTTTTCGGCGGGTGTCCCGGGTGACCCGCTCCACGGCATCTTTCAGGAACGGATTCGTCATCCTGACCAGTAAATCATTCACATAGGCCTTGAACCCATCCGGCGTAAACAGGGGGTCCAACCCGTGATACTTGCGGCATAGAGCTTTTCCGGATTCCAACAGAAAGGCCTCTCGCGCCAATTGTATCAACGCTGGATGCCGGGCGGCTTCCGACATGAACACCCCTCCGCTCTCACGCAGCAGGTATCCAATCAGAGCATGAGTGGCGTTGTGCCCGTACAACTTGGCTTCCTCGAATGGCAGTAAATCGGCCTTTTCCTCGAACACTTCAATGCCACGCCGGAAACCGGACAATTCGATCCGGGTGATCAGGATCCGGTTGAACTCCTCAACCAGGAAGGCTCGGGCCATGCCAGGAACAACCGGCCTCAGGCCCTGTTCGGCGATCTGACCTGAATCGTTCACCACTCCGCTCATCTTTCCGATCACCGTGTTGAGCACCTGGGTCCGGGCTGAGGCAAATCCACCGTCCAAACGAGAGGCCAAGGCCTCAGCCAGGATTTCGGCGGCATGATTATGGTTCTCCGCCGTGTACACCACCGACGCAGGCAAGTGCTCATCAGAGGCCTTTGCGCACAACCCGGCAGACAGGATATCCAGCACATCGCCGGGCTTGCCTGTCCCATAAAACTCCACGCTTGGCAAAGCGGTAGCAATTTCATCGGCATCTGCAACGGCTTCGATCAAAACCAGCCGATCCTGTTCATCATGGGGATTGAGAATTTCAACGGGTCCGATCTCATGCACTTCGATCCCCGACGGGGTCGCCACATTGAGCGCATAGTAGCCATTATTCCGGCGCACGGCATCTACCATGGACGGAACCACTTCCGCCACAACCAGCCTGTCAAAGTTCCCGGATCGCCAAGCCTCATAGACAAATAGTCCCGCCTGAATTGCGCCGAACCCGAACCCCACAAAAGTATGCGTACGCTTCATCCGATTTCCTTACACTGACACTGGGGTCTTTCTCTCGCCAAACCGTTTCACCAGGCCAAGCGTCTCTTCCAGGGGCAAAACCCCTTCAGAGGCCCCCGGGCTCGATAAACTGGCCGCAGCACAGCAACTCCCTAATTCGGCAGCTTCCAACGCATCCCACCCCTCATGGAGCCCATAGAGCATCCCTGCGCAGAATGCATCCCCCGCCCCGACCGCACCGGCGATATACCCTTCGGGTAACACCAAGGATCCCCGCGAATAGCGCCGACCTTCCCGGTCGCGCATGTAGACCCCTTCGGGCATGTGAACTGCCACCAGCCGCATGTTTCCGAATTGATATAACTTCTCCACCGCTTCCATCAACGCGGCCCCATCAAGATTCCTATGCTCATCCCTCACCTTGAGCCCCACCGCCCGGGCTGTCTCGATCTCGTTCAGGATCAGGTAATCCACATACTTCAGGGACGGGGGAACCAGCCGCGCAAACCGGTCGCTTTCTTCACTCACAACATCCAGACTGGTCAGAATCCCGGCCGCTTGAACCTGTGCGAGTAGCCCTGCGGCCACTGTGCCGTATTCACGATCGGGCTTGTCCATTTCATCCAGAAGCAAGAGATACCCTAAGTGAAAGATCTGGCAATTCAAGCGGGTGACATCCACATGCCGGGGGCTGAACAGGGCGTTCGCCCCGCGATGATGGAAAAACACACGATCCCCCGTGGTTTCATCATTCATCACATCCGTGAAAGATGTCGGAGCCAAATTCGATGTTTGAAGCCCCTGGATATCCACACCCAATCCCGAAAAGACATCCCTAAGGTAGCGGCCGTCAGCGTCATCGCCAACTACCCCCAGTCCCGCCAGCGGAAACAGCGCCCCCATGCGTGCCAAATCGTTCAGGACATTAGCAGGCGCCCCACCGGGACTAAAAGTCTGATCTTTGATATTGGCCAGCATACCGCGCCCAGGCAGGCAATCCACCCGCTTCACGCGGTCAACAATCCAGTTTCCTGCCGCTGTAATCCCTTTCCTTGGTTTCATTATGGATTGCTCCTTCAGTCACTCACCAGTTTCACAATGGCGGGCACATCCTCATCAATTTTACTGAAACGCCCCACCAGTTTGTCCTCGAAATAGTTGTCATGGGCGTCATCGTTCGCGGTGGACACTTCCCCCACGATGGCATACTCGGAATCCGACCAGAAGGCATGCAGAACTCCCCTGGTCAGGGTAACGCGCTCACCGGATGAAAGCATCAAAGGGGTACACGGCGGAATATCACGCCATTCCCCATTCACTTGCAATCGAACCAGGCTCGATGAAGGCAGCTCGATCGCCAGCCTCCCCCACCTGCAGATGATGTCCTCTTTCTTGGCTGCATGGTAGTGGCGCGGCGTAACCTGCATGTGCCGCACATACATCAGTTTCTCGCAATACTCCGGCTGCTCGGCAAGGTTTACGAGGGTTAAGCCAATCTTATTAAAATCGCCTAGCCCGAAGTCGGTGACATCCCACCGGGGATTGGGCGGCAACGTCCACCCATGCCGATCAAAGGCCATACCAGCCTCATTCACTACCGCATTGATTTCTGATCGTTTCATCTGATCCTCACCGTTACTATTTGATACGAATTCGCACTGACTGTAATCTCTTTTCCCACCAGGCGGGGCGCTCCCTTACCCTTAACTGGTGTCTCGCTCAGGTCAATGTACTCGGCACTCTTCACTTTCCGCCAGAGTCGGATCGAGTCTACCTGTATTTTCCCTGTTGGGTTCCAGAGTCGGATGACGAGTCCACCCCCACGCTCTTCGGGTTTCATGGCGGACACTATCAACCGACCAGACAGAACCTCCACAAAACCACGTGTGGCCGCTTCCGTTCCCGCCATGGGGGGATACCCGGACGGCCGGACACCTGTCTGGCGACTCATGATGCCCGCCTGAAGATTAGCCAATTCCCGCAGGGCCTCACCTCTTGGCAAAACACCCGCGAATGGCATGAGAGCGTAGCGATGGACTATCGTCCCACGTTCCAACCCGTCCACCTCCCCTCCCGTGCCAACGGTCTTGCGGAAGGAACGAAGTAATGTGATGTGCATGGTCCGCCGCCGGTCATCCATCACACCGCCCTCATGCAAGCCGCCTGCCGAGAGAAAGGCCAAGCCGCGCCGTCCGGCGGCCACCGACTGCATGCCCAGAAACGGCTTCTCGGCCTGCTCCATCTCCTGCCAAGTCGACGTCTTCGCATCAATGCGTATTGCCCGCTCAACGAAATCGAACGGATGGTGAGCCAAGTAGGTCTTTGCCCTCGTGCAATCCGAAGGCAATAGCACCCTCAGTCTGTGATCCTCTGCCGTATTCTCGATACGGGTCTCCACATCCACCACGCGAGCGCCACGCCGCAAGGAAATCAAACTGGAAACCTTCAACGAGACCTCTTCATTCACCGACCGCTCACCGGCGTGATCATAACGGGCCGGAACTTTCAGGGACACGGTCACTCGAAACGAAACCATTTCGGGGCCATCATGGACCACTGCAACCTGCGCCGCGCTCGCGATTGAGAGTCGCTGGTCGTCATTAAGGGAGTGCCCATGAAACCAGCCATCCCCCACCTCACTTCGATCCTCGAACGTCAGAAGATCCGTAAAACTCTGCCCCGTTCCCTTGTCGGTAAGCGACAGGGTCCCGTTAGACGCGATCGCTATGGCTAGATTCTCGTTTTCAGCGGAAGCTGGCCCCGTTCGCAAAGTCCCCACACTCCGTACCGGCATTAGGGATGGCCTGACACGGAGTGAAACAAAGCCACAGGCCGGCAGCTTTACTCGCACCGCAAGCGTGTAGCGCGTGAAATCGCCGTCGCTGACAAAACAGAATTTAGCAAACCGTGAGCGCTCACTGGCTTTGGGGTCAAAGGCCAGCCGCTGGTAAGCAACGGGCTTGCCTGCGGCATCCTCCAGAATGAACGTCTTAAGCCGCTGGGTGTTGAAGCCATCGGCATAGTCAGTCGGCCAATCCAACGGCAGATCAACATCCACCGTCACGACTTCATCCCTGACATAGGGCAAGGCATTGACAAGGGTGAGCGTGAATTCATCTTTACTCCGGGCCAGATCCCGGCATCGCGCGGTCAGCGCGCCAACGGCTTGCGCACGCAGTTGCTCACCCAGAATGCGAGCCTGGTCGTAGCGGTACATCATGTCACGATGCACCTGATCGATTGAACATCCACAGATCGAGTCATGCGCATGATTCATCAATACATTGCGCCAAGCCACCTGGAGGTGCTTTTCGGGAATATCCGCACCGTTTAGATTGGCCACCGCAACGAGCGGTTCCACCCATTTCTCAAGCAGGTTCTGGCAGACATCGTTGGCCTGTTTCATCCGCACCCGCGCCGAGACGCAGTTTGGAATCAGCCACAGGTAAGGAGCCTTCTTCTGACTCGGTTCGCGCAATTCCCCCTGACGAACGGGGACCGAGCGAGCCGTCCTTCGTGCTTCAGCGAAGAATTTCGGCAAGGTTGAATGATGCGGAGAGACCACGGGACAGGCCTCGCGTATCAACTTAAGGTAACGGTTGACCTCTGAAGCGGGAGCAATATGATCCATGGCATCCATCAGACAGAGCGTACGGCCATTGGCACGACCCATCTCGTGGTTCACATAGTTGGACAGCTCCTTGCGGCAATGTTTTTCCCGCACGGCGGCAACAGCATCAGCATCATCCCCCGCCGCCATCAGATCTGCGGTAAACTCCTTCATTCCGGCAGTTAAGAAGGTATTCACCTCCATCACCGTCCGCGGAACGGCCAACGCGCCATACCCTTGCAAATCCTGCAATTTGAAGGCAAAGCTTTGAGAACCATCCGGCGCCTCCCACTTGAAGAACATGGGGGTGGTGGCTTCGTTGGTGCCGCGTCCGAGAAGTACATCCTGAATATTAAAACCAGCAAAGAGCTGCGGCAACTGTGAGGGATGACCAAACATGTCGCACACGAAGCCTACCGGCATAGGCTCCACGCCCCACTCCCCGGCGATTCGCCTCCCGAGCAACAGGTTCCGGATGAGGGCCTCATCCCCGGTGCAGAAAAGGTCCGGCATGGTGAACCAAGGCCCGATGAGGATGCGACCCTTACGAATGAGGGTCGCGAGCCGCCCCCTGTTTTCGGGACGGATCTCAAGATAGTCATCCAACACACATGTCTGGCCATCAAGGTGAAAGTAACGGAATTCCGAATTCTTCTCCATCAGGTCAAGCAGTCCATCCACAAGAGTGACGAGCAGATACCGGTATTCCTGGAAAGGGCGGTACCACTCGCGATCCCAATGGGTTCCGGAAATGTAGTGAGCATCAACTTTCATTTTTGTATTCATGGTGCGCCTATGTCCTGCAGTCATAACTCCCAAATTCCCGAGCACTATCAATCAAGGCACTAATATTTTCCGGAGGCGTGCATTCCGGAATGGCACAACCGGCGTTGAGAATGAAACGCCCCCCAGGCTTCCATTGCCGGATCAGCGTTGCGGAAGCCTCTCTGACGTGCTGCACCGTCCCCCGCCCGATCACTCCGCTCGGGTCGATATTGCCAAACAGGACATGTCTTGAACCCACCCGTGATTTCGCCTGGGCCGCATCGGTCTTGTAGTCCAACTCGAAGCCGCATTCAGGGTAGGCTGCAAACTGGTTCAGGATAGCCGATGTATTGCCGCAAATATGGATCACCGTGAAAATACCATCCTGAGAAAGTTCCCGCACCAACCGCTCGTGATACGGCCGCGCGAAGGTTTCAAACATCTGTGGCGAGACTACATCCGGACCCGATGGGCTATCGCCAAGCGAGGTGAAATGGGCACCTGCCTTAATCAGCGCACGATGGACCGCAAGATGGCTTTGATGACACACCTCCAACAACTCCCTAATCGCGGGATTGTCCGGATCACCGGCAAGATCGAGCAGGAAATCCTCCGTACCACGCAGCAGGCCGGCCAATGAGAATGCGGCTTGGTCCGCGTTGCCCCTGATCGAAACTTCGCCGCCCACTTCGCGATTAAGGATGCGGATTGTCTCCAGAAGCATCGGAATACGCCCATCTCGGTCCGGATCGACCACGTGCAATTTTCCAACTTCGCCGAGGTCATTGATGGCGGGTCCGGCGATATGCCCAGGAGCGCCGGGGGCGTGATCACGGACCGCCCCCATCGCCTCCGCCAACAGGGTGGTATCATAATCAATCAGGATGCAGTCATGCCGGTATTTCTCATAGGCCTGCAGATGCGCCTTCGCCATCACCACCGGATCCGTCAGCATCTGATCCAAAGAAATACCAGCCTCTTTGGCCACCAGCAGGAAATTATGCAGACACACCGGCACCCGATCCGGTATGGCTCCCTGGATGACCCGTTCAACACGTTGTTTTGAATTCATGCGAGCTCCTTATCACGCGACTGGACACAAACACTCTTCCTGGTTTCAAGAACACGAATCAGATGGTAGGCCGCCACATTGGCGAGACTGCCCAGGACGCTGGCCAACCCGAAAATAATCAGTTCACGTTGCATGTCGATATGGATGAGCCAGGCAAATTGCATCCACGTGATTGGCAGTGTGATCAAGCCCTGAATTCCCAAAACCACCAGAACGCCATGATGCGGGAGCCCGTAACGGGGGATTCCACCCGTGGCGACGGTTTTCAGGTCGATCCGAATGGCCCGTACCAGACGCAGCCAGAGAATTAGAATCAGTGCCGTGGCAGGCAGGTAGAAGAGAAATGTGCAAAACACCGCCTGGGGCATGGCATGCATCTGGTACGTGAAGGCAAATCGCCACAGCCCGACGGAGAAGGTCCCTGTATGCTGCATCAGATACAGAAACCCAGGAATGACCAGGATTGTCATGGCATAGGCCGCCGTACCAAGATGCATGGCCAGCATCAGCAGTTTGGAACTGGTCGGCACCGAAGGGGTGTTATCACTGACCGGTTCATATCCCGACGGCTCCCACGGCGCCGGGGCACGGTAATCCGTATCGCCGCCAAGCTGTTGCCACTTGCGGTAGGCCAGAACATAACACACACATGACAAGACATTGAACAACCAGAACCAGATAAAGAGATAGCGGTACGCAAACGAGGAGCCATGATGCAGCCAGAGGAAAAGATCCATAAACACCCCGGCCAGGATGCCCGCCAAAATCGTGGCCACCGAACGCACCATGGCATAGGCGGAGCTCAACTGACCATACCTTGACTTTGGCATCAGGCGCATGAAGGCGGGCAACAGGCAACACCCGTTCAAAGCCCCGGCAAAAACTCCGGCAAAGGTTCCCGCAATGCTCATCCAGAAGAACAGCGATGACGGGAAGGTCATGGTCAGCCAGATCCAACTCCCGAAACCTCCCACTGCGGCAAATACGGCCATATAGGTCAGGATGCGCATAGGATGCCAGCGATCCACGTAAATGGCGGCAAAATAGACCGCGACCATCCCGATGACCTGGCCCACCATACCAATCTTGCCCATCTGCTCGAGGCTAAGCCCCATCTCGAGTTGGTTGAACATGCCGAATACCCCGCCGGCACAGGCCATGGCAAAAAACGCCTGGGACAAATAGAAGTACCAGTAAAACCGGGTGCTGAAGGACTCCTTCATGTAAATCTTGAAGTTGCTGATGAACTCCTTCAGGGGGCCCTGATGCGGCTTGTCGTCCACGGGCGGCGAGGGATACTCCCCCTCCTTGACGAACAGGCACATCAGACCAAACCCGACAAAGTAGAGCAAGGCCGCCGCCGTCATAATCAGGCGCATGTGACTCAGTCCGTATTGGAACACAAAGCCGCTATAGAGGGCACCCGCCCCCGTCCCGACAATCCGGAACAGCCCGGTAAAGCGCCCCAGCATATGGCCCGGCACCACATCGTTGAACAGATACCAATAGACCGAGTTCACGAACATGTTGAAAAACTGGAAAATCACCATGACGAACCCGATCAAGCCGATCATCACGCTGGTGGGCGCCACCTTCCGCAACGGGGGGATCCAGGTCGTCAGCAGGGTGGCGATTTCCTGGCTCCACCCCATCATGACCAGGCTCACGCAAAGAAAGGGCATGGTATAGAGGATGAAGGGAATACGCCGCCCCCAACGGCTTCGGTGCCGGTCACTCTTGTAACTCACCCAGGGACACACCGTCAGATTCAAGATGGCCGGGAGCGTTGTGAGAATAGTCGATAGTAGCATGCTCGAGGCGCCCAGGTTCTGCAGCTTCAGCGGCACGATGGAGGGAACCACGGCCTCCATCAGGGTAAAACAGAAGTCGCCCCACAACAGCCATGAAAACAGAATGGTTAGGGACGCTGTTGTATATCTCAAACTGCCACAGGTGTATTCGCGCGACTTCATTGGATAATATGCTTTCCGGTTTGCTCTTGCATTGAACAAACAACTATTTCCTAGTTGTTGAAATGAATCAAGAATCAAGACGATGGATGGCCGTTGCGGCCATGGCTTTTCTTATCACCTGCCCGGTTATCGCGGATGACCAGGGTCCCGGCACGCTGAACGGACGCAGTTGCTTCTACGACTTTGAATCCATTCCCCTCTTTGACCCGGTGAGTGGAGTCAATCCGCCCGAGATACAGTCGCCATCCGGTCGCCGCACTCCCTTGAAGACAGAAGCCGGCCTCGATGGTTATCACCTCACTCTCTCCCCTAATACACTGTCACCCGGAAAATGGATTTATAAAAATGGCGCCCGCTCATTCCCGTTTGAAGTTGTCTCCAGTATCCGCAATACGCCCTTTACGATCTGCAACTACCAGGCCAATCCCAATACCCTCGACCGGGCACTACGCTGGCAGGCGGATTACGGCTTCAATACCTATATGCTCCAGAAGGCCAGCTTCTACGAGATGCTATGCGTGGATCCCACCCTGGTGGATCGCTGCGTCAAGGCTCAGGCCCGCTGGAGTTCCGTCTATACCCTTGCGGCCACGCACCAGCCGGTCGACATCCGTAATGATTGGTCGGAACCTGCCGTAATCAACAGCCTGCGCTACCGAACCCGGCAGGCTGCCCAATTTGGCCGTTTTCTCGGGGGCGGATTTATCGGCCTGCACTACGCCGACGAGCCGGGATTGACCTGGGGTTGTGATAACGGGCAAGGCGACCTCCGCAGCATGCACCCCGATGAACCTTTTACCGCTGGGCCTGGCGGCTATATTGGCCCCCTGGCTGTTCCTTCACAACGACTCACCTATACATCTCAAACCGGAAAGGCTACACCCAACTGGCGGAAGCCGGGCGAGAATATGCCGGCCTGGCTCGACTGGATGCGCTGGCGTACCACCCTCCTCGGCTCAGCCTTCAGCCAATTCACCCGCGACATCCATGCCGTCGATCCAACGCTGATCGGATACAGCCAGCTTTATTCCTGGAAATGGATCCAGGACGGAAACTATATGCCTGACACAGGAAAAGGTGTCGATGTCCTCTCAACACACGGTTACAACCTTTATCACTTCGGGCTCTGGTATCAGGCCGGCGAAGTGGATGCCATGCGCAGTGGCGCCTGGGACAAACCTCTCTGGATGCTGGCGCCCTGGCAAGGGATTACCCCGGACAACGCCATCCGCGCCGTGGTGTACAGCTCACTGGCGCGCAAAGTGGAAGGGTTGACCTGGCCATTGGACTGGGCCGACACGTGGCCCCAGGCAAAGGAGATATCAGACAAGATCCTCCCCCTTTCAGCAGTGCTGGGAACCCTGAAAAAACAGCGCGACGCTGTCGGCCTTTTCCACAGCCGTGATCAGCATCTGGTTGATTTCGCGCGGGAGGTGGACATCACCCAAGCCGGCCTGATCTATCCGGGCAAGCTATCCACGGCCTGGTTGACCGCCATGGCCTGTGGCTATCCCTCCAGTTGGGTGGTGGAGGAGGAGTTGCTCGACAAAAAGGCCTTTGTACACAAAGTTATCCTGTGTCCCGGGTTGACCACGCTCCGGCCAGAGCTTAAGGCCGCCTTTGAAGCCTACATTTCCGGTGGCGGCTGTGTCATGCTCGACGCCGGATCCACAGCCGATATCAAGGGCGCCCGAAAACTCCCCTTCGCCTTTGCCGACTGGGAATCGGCGGCGAGAAACGGATTGGTTGGTCAACCCTATACGGTTTCTGACCGCCGCCTTTTCGACACCCTGGTCCGACCCAACATGGAGGCCTTTAGCACAGCACTCGGCGCGGTTGCGCCCCCTCTTGTTACCTGTGACAATCCAATGTTCCTTCCCTCCGAACTGGCGGCGGGAGGCGGTCGTTACCTCTGGTTAGTCAACATGACCCAGAATGACGTCGCCGGAGCCCGCCATTCCCTCGTACCGGCCTCGGCTAAAGTCACCCTGCCTGCAGGCCAGTATGTGGTCTACAACGTGTTCACAAGCCAACTGGTCAAGGAACGTGTGTTGAACCTAAACCTGCCGGAAGGCGATGCCGTCCTACTGGCCCTCGCTCCCGCCGCCATCACAGGGGTGGTGCTGGACTCGCCCAATGCCAGCGCCGGACAAATCAGGATCAAGGCGAGCGTGCAGGCTGGCAAAACGCCTTTAGCCATGACCGTTCCGATTGAAGTCGAGCTGACGTCTCCCGACGGAGCGGTGTTCTGCAAAGTATGGCGGGCGGCCGTTGATGGCCGCTACGAGGAATCGTTCCATATCGGCTCCACGGCCGCATCAGGTGGCTGGAAAGTTCGGGTCCGCGACCGGTTAAGCGGTCACACCGCGATGGCGGAGTGCAAAGTGAAAGAACAAGTATTACCCCTGTTCACCAATACCGCCGTAGATTGCTTTGATGCCGACCGCATCGCCGAGTCGCTCCAACCCAAACACGGTCCGATTCTTGTATTATATGGAGTGGAATCCGAAAAGGCTCAGGCGGAAGATCTGGCGGCAACACTACGAAAATCCGGAAACGCTGTCGAGGTGGCGACCGCTTCCTGTTATCTGCAACGTAGGCCAAGAGACGTCATTAAATCCGTCTATCTCTCCACGCCCCTGGCCATTGATCGCCAGGTGATTCTGCTCGGCTCGCGCCAGACCAACCCCCTGATCAAGATCGTGGTGGAAGAGTTCAAACTGTCGCCCTACCTACCCAACCTGCCCTGGCCCAGCACCGGTCGAGCCGTGGTGTACTGGGTCAGCGGCATGGCAGGGATCGACAACGACATCGTGATCGTCTGCGCCACCGACAAAACCGGGCTGACCCGCGGTTGCTCGAAGGTCGCAGTCTTACCCGCCGCCCCAACCCGGTAATAAGTCGATTGATGAGAAGATCCGCAAGGACCCCATTGCCATGATGGCCTTATTGTGGTATAAATATGCCACACATAAGGAGAATCGATTATGCCACAAATCATACCCATCCGAGATTTAAAGAACACGGTGGACATTTCAGAAAAATGCCGTTTGGCGGATGCTCCAATTTTCATCACCAAGAACGGTTATGGCGACATGGTCATCATGAGCATCAAACGCTATGAAGACAGTCTGGCAAAACTGGACGTCTATGCCAGGATCGAGGAGGCGGAATCCCACATTTCTCGAGGCAGGGTTGTTGATGCGGAAACGTCCCTGAAGAAACTCCGGACCAAGCGCCATGTATAAGCTTCTCATAACCAGAAGCGCTGAACAGGACTTGGACGGCATTGTGGATTACATCGCCGTTAAGCTTATGAATCCTTCAGCCGCTTCTGCGCTATTGGACATAATCGGAGAGTGCTATGGATCACTCAAGAGCACGCCCCGAATGTTCAGCGAATGTGGGGATACTTACCTCAAGAACAAAAGATATCGCAAAGCCCTGATTGACAATTACCTATTGATATTCCGTATCGACGAGAATTCCAACACCGTTTACGTCCTTCGCTTCTTTTACGGGGCACAAGACTACATTAAACAACTATAAACCGGGAACAGCGCGTTCTCAGCAACGTTCACCTGAACGGCGATCACCTGGATGTATTCATCCCTTTGTTGTAGAAGTTTTCAACAGCCTAAAGCAAATATATCACCATAGGTGCAACATGTTAAGCGGTGGTCTATCGAATTACCGTAGTGAACCGGAAACGATCTCCGGGAAGGGTGGTCGTTTCCCAATAGACCTGTTGGAGCGTCAACTCTCCCGCAGGGCTTTGACACCGTGCGCCGTCCGGCCACGGCAGGTGGATCCGGAGTGGCTGACCGGCCTCGCTTAAAACCTCAATCCATTCCACCGCCCCGTGGTTGCAGGCGGCGCTGACCAGGAACGCCCCTTTTGCGCGAAGCGTCGTAAATTCCGCCCGCACCGCATGGGGCCAGTTGGGAAAGACCCGAAGCGTTTCATCGTGGCTCTGCAGCAGGCATTCATTAATGACGCCCGGTACCGCAAAGTTTTCGTACCAGACCCCCACGGTGTCCATAAACTCAAACGGCGTACGATCCGAATAGCGCCCCCCCACCTGGAGCACCATGTCGGTGTAGGAGCCATTGGGCATCCGACAATACTCCAACTGGCGCTTGAATCTTTCCAGATCAAGTAGGCCGAGGCGGGCGGCCTGCATATTCAGGAAGACCAACTCGTTTCCCCCCTCGTTCCGTTGGTTGCGGTAGGTGTTGGCAGCAATCTCATACAGCCGTGGATTCGTTTCACGCGTGGCCAGACCAATCGCCTCGCCGGGGAAAACCGGCATCAGACTCACGGGACAGTTCTGCACAATCTCGGGATTCTCCGATGGCACGGTTACAAAAACAGTTCCGCGCGGGGAATCGGCCGTGGGATAGGCGGGAAAGTGCTCCAGAATCTCACGTACCTCGCCCAACAGTTCAGCCTCGGTCTGCTCGCACTCCAACGCCTTGCAGGCTTCGCCATAGGCCCGGAATAGGAACGTGATGAGCGTCAGGTCGGCAATGCAATCCCGGTTCTTGCTGAGGTCGGCCTTGAGGCAATACAACTCGGGCGGCACCGTAGGGAACACATGATAGGCCTCATCGCCCCACTGTGGGCCGTGGGCGTCCTGCCGCTTCAGGTAGTCCACCAGGAACAGCACCGCCTCACGGATCGGCACAAATGCCCGCTGCGCGAGAAACTCCCGGTCCAGAGTGTACCGGTAGTGCCACCAGAGACTCTGAACGGTCCAGGGTGTTTCGCACATCATCCACCCCATGTCGGGCACCGGCAGGCTCGGAGGGATGGTCATCTCGACCCCGAACGCCGTGTGGGGGTAGGCCGCGCCACGGAGCTGGTAATACTCACGGGCATTCCGGCGGGCCAGCGGAACCAGTTTTTCCACCAGATCCACGTAGGGCAGATGCTTGTCTGCATGGTTACTGGTGAACAGGCCCCAGTTCGGCTGCTGGGCATTGTAATCCATGTGATAATCACCATGCCAGCAACTCCCGATGGTGCCATAACTCCAGTTGGCGTAGAGACCGGGACAGGTGACACCGGGCCGCACCGCACAGTGCATAAAATAGAGGTTGCGATACCAGGCCGCTTCCAGCGCCTCATCGTCAAGCGACAC
Source organism: bacterium (assembly GCA_037128595.1). Lineage (NCBI taxonomy): Bacteria > bacterium. Next base: position 4,044 of record JBAXWB010000010.1, on the reverse strand, counting down.
CGCCGACTTTGACCAATAGGAATCCCAATTCTCCACCGCATGCTGCCGGGTGGCGGCAAACGCCCCCGAACTGACCTCAGGCAATGACTCAGGCGCCACCTGCCGCGTGGCCAGCCCTTCATCGAGTTGCACGCACGCGACAAAGGGATACGTCCCCGGCAAGGCACGTTCCAGCGCATCCATCGATGGTTGCGAGCCCATGTTATCGATCCAGGGACGATCCGTGCGTTGGAGCTGACCGTTAAAACAAGCCGTCACCTGCACCATTTTATCACGGGGATCGGCATTTTCAGTCACCTCGGAATCCGCCAGATCCTTGGTGGCCACACCACTACCCGGAAAGCCATCCATACTATGCAGAGCGGCATGCCCCTCCTCCAAGCCGGGTCGTAAGCGGCAGAGTCGCTGGCGGAAGGCCATGCTGGACATAGGCAATCCCTGAACCGCAAGCGGAGCGGGCAATTTGCCGCGGGAAAGGACTTCAGGGATCAGATTCACCCGGTTAAACGGCGCGGCCATTGGTTGACCCCGCTCATTGAGAAACCGCAGCCAGACGCGGTCTTGCTCCATATCGGTAAAGATTTCCAACCGGGCCAGGCAACCGCCGACGAGGAAGAACACCTCGCACAATCCAGTTGCCGGATCGAGTCGATGCCCCAGTAATTCGGCCTCGCGCCGATCAAAGCCCAATACCAGCGAACCGCAGGGATAGGGTCGCGGATACGGGAAGCGCATGTTGGCCAACATCGCCGTGTAGTATTGATCCCAGTCCGCCGTCTCACGGGGAACCCCGGTTTTAGCCGCCTCCCTGGCGAGCCCGAAAATCTCTTCAAAGGTGCGAACTTTATCCCAATTCTCCTCGGCGATGCGGATATCCCAGACATTATTGTGGCCGAACCGCAACACCACCGCATCCGGCCTCGTACAGACCACGACCCCAAGCGCTCCGTTCCCCAGGAGCGCCCCTTCCATGAACCGGGGACAGGGTTTCCCCATATGAATAGCGTGCCTCGAAGGTCGATTTTCTGAATTGCCTGTCATCTGTGCGACTCCTATTGCCCCTTCACCTCAATCGCAATGGAAGACCTCCTCCATCGCCGCCCACCATTCATTCTCTGCGCGATCCGGAAGTGGATTCTGGCAGGGCATACAGAATGACCACCATCTCTGGGTAGTGGGATCGGCTGCCATCCGGGCACTGTCCGCCGCAAAATCCAAGCCGGTATATTCGAAATAGCTGAACAAATATTGATTCCCGTCAGACATTCTTCGCAGATAGATGGAGTAATTCCGGATGTTGCACTCGGCAATCATTTTCAGCACCTCAGGCCAGACAGCCGTGTGTAGCGTTTTATATTCCCCAAGCTTCTCACCCTTCAACCCAATCACCGCCCCATATCGTGTCATGCCCACCTCCCCATGCTCTCGTCATACTCTCCGAGATTGAGCGGATAACGGCCATATTTGCGGACCAATTTTATAATCATGTCATAGGTCCGGCCCGACACATTACTGGCCACCGAGTGGTCTGACTGGAATATATACCCACCGCCCTTCGCTGCGTTTAACTTGCGAAGAATCTCCTTTTTAATGGCCTCAGGATCACCCTTCTCCCAAACCTGAATATCGCTATTGCCGCAGAACCCCAGGGAGTGTTCGAGTTCCTTCCTTAAAACCACCACATCCATACCGGCTTTGACTTCAAGCGGATTGTAGGCATCGATGGCCATTTCGGCAAAATCCCGGATGACGGCGTTGACATTTCCACACCCATGATAGATCACCATCAGGCCCTTTGAATGTGCGTGGTCGGAAATTGCCTTCACCCAGGGCTTGTAGTGCTTGCGCCAGAATTCGGGCTGCATAAAGGTGCCGCATTTATAGGCAAAGTCCCCCCAGATCACAAACCCGTCAAGTTTACCCGAAGCGGCGTCAATTTGCGCCTTGGCACAATCCAGATAGAATTGCCCGATCCGTGCCACGGCCTCCGCCATTCGTTCGGGCTCCAGACCCAACCAAAGCATGTGGTTTTCCGGACCAATCAGACGTGTCAGGCATTCATTGACCTCGATGATACTCCCAAATACTGGAAAATCAGGCCATAGGGAGGCGACCGTGTCCACCCAAGGAGGACTATTGCGCTCAAAGCCGTCGCCTACCCCTGCGATCTGATTGTCACCTGCGTTAAAATATCGGCGCAGATCGTAGGGGGAATCAAAAGTCTTAACTGCGGCCTCGAGTTTTTCAAGGGAGTCTATTTCCCAGCCCACAAACTCGGGCATGGGAAAGTCGAACACCTTGCGCATAATCGCGCCGAAACCGGTTTTCACCGTGACTTCGCGGGGTGTTTCCTGCAATACCTCAAACGGCCGAATCCAAGGGTCCATGTTCGGAACCGTGACAATCCAGTCCAGATCATAGTAATAGTAAGGATTGGCATCTGGAGGTAGTCCCAACTCCTCACGCCAGCGCCGGATAAATCCACCCCAAAAGAAATCGCTGACAGGCACCCTATCCGGCTCCTGATGCCGCAGTGCTGTGCGCATGCGCTCTAACTTTATCAGTGCACCGGGCTTGCGAATTGATCCACAGGTTTTACCAAAGGTCTCAAACATGCTCATAATTACCCTCCCCTCATCGCGTCAAATTGTTCAGGCCTCGTTCGCCTCTTCCCAGGCAATGCGTTCCCATTGGGTCAGACGTTGAGGTTGATGCTTGATGGTGCTGACATCCTTGAGAATGAGTTCGCAGGGGGTGTTGTATTTCCGGCATGTCAACACGATATGCCGTAATTCCTGGCGCACGAGCGCCTCATCAAAGGTCTCCATGGCGACAAAGGAGGGATTTGGCTTGGCCGAGAACACAAAATCACCCCCCATTTCGGCGGCCCCGCGCTCGGTGTCCGCCCAGGGACTCATCGATATTTTGCGCACATTCTTGAGTTTGCGCACGATATCGATCTTCCGGTCCATCGGATCACAACAACCGTAGTAGACTAACCCGAACCGATCCAGCAACGGTTTAATCAGGTCGATCTCAAACTCCTCATGCATCGCAGGCGAGACCGTCGAGAAAATTTGTGCCAGTCCGAATGCCCAGACATCCCCCGCCCGCGCTTTCTTCCCGTCATATCCCGGGGCAGGCAAGGCGTCGGTGTAGGCACCGGTACAATGAACCGAGGGGGCACCCACATCAAAAAGCCCTAGCGCCTCATATTGATCCACCACACTGAGCGACATCCGGACAAACTTAGCCATCACCTGTTGAGAGAATTCCGGCCGGTCAACTAAATCGTAGAGCACCCGCTCCGGGCCGCGCAACATGGTGATCTGATCCCACAGGCCGGCATAGAAACTAAAACCCCAGGTGGGTCCGACCAGTCTGACTGGCAGAATCCCGTCAAAAACACTGGTCGCGATCTCCAGGTGCTTGCAATCGGCGGCCTCGTCTACCGACACCACCGGCATGGCCATGCGCTCCAGCGCCTCCTCGTCGGGGATCACATCCGAATAGGCATGCGAGACCACATCGTTATCCGCCTGGGTTGCCAGGGTTTCCTCGGCGGGACGGAAGGTCGGCACGGTTTGAACGGACTTGGGAATACAGACTGCACCGGGCATGACCATATCGCCGCGGAAATGGGTAAACTTGTAGAGTTGCTGGCGCAGGTCGCACTCGACAGAGCGCAGGAAGGAGTCCTCGCACTGAAGCGTCAGCTCACCGGTATCATTCAGTTCATGCCAGGGAAGCTGGTCCAGCATGATCAGGGGCCGCACGGGCTGGAGCGCGTTCAAACGCTTCCACATCGTGATCGTTTGCCCATTGATCTCCAATGCCGCCGCCTCGGCCACTTTCTTCCCCAGCTCCCGCAATAGACTGATATCATTGTCCTTCATGATTACGATCTCCCTCGTTCAACCCCTTCAATCGCGCACCCGTCTTTCAAACTCATTCTCTCAATAAAACAACTATCACATAGTTGTTTAATCACACCCGCGCGCAACCAGCTAATGCAACACCTGTTGTATGAAAAGGTCACGCGGT